>CAZXHW010000776.1:0-4099 GCA_964639915.1 uncultured Heliomicrobium sp. | reverse complement strand
GAAGCGTTCTACACCACCAAGCCGCACGGCCTGGGGATGGGGTTGTCAATTTGCCAGACAATTATCGGAGCGCACGGAGGGCGATTGTGGGCCAGCAATGACCCAGAAGCCGGGGCAACGTTTCAATTTAGCTTGCCGATTTTTGAGGATGCGCAGAATGGACAATAACGAGCCGATCATATTCATTGTGGATGACGACGGTTTGGTCCGGAGTTCCCTGAAACGGTTGATCCGGTTGGAAGGGTGGCGGGTCGAAACGTTTGGGTCTGCCAAAGAATTTTTAGATGGCGTAAAGCTGGATGAGCCTGAAAATTTAGTGCCCGCGTGTCTGGTTCTGGATGTCAGGTTGCCGGATTTGAACGGGCTGGATTTCCAAAGTGAGCTTGCCAAAGCAGGCATTCAAATTCCGATCATCTTTATCACGGGCCACGGAGACATTCCTATGAGTGTTCGCGCCATGAAGGCCGGAGCCGTGGGATTTCTCACCAAGCCTTTCAGCGAGCGAGATTTGTTGAATTCCATTCGAGAAGCAATTGAACAGGATTGCATTGCCTGTCAAAAACGCGCTGATGTGTTTGAATTGCGTCGCCGGTATGAGTCCCTGACGCCCAGGGAGCGGGAAGTTTTCGCTTATGTCGTAACCGGAAAATTGAACAAACAAATCGCGTTTGATTTAAATGTGACCGAAAAGACCATCAAAGTTCACCGCGCGCTGGTTATGAGAAAGATGCAGGCTGAATCTTTCGCCGATTTGATTCGAATGGCCGAAAAGCTTCAATTGCCCTTGCCAGGTTCCTCCTAAAACAGCCACCTATGAGCATTGGACCAAAGTCCAATAGCCAGCTTAGACCCTCTAATACAAAATCTGGACAGTGAGAAATCACCGAAGTGCTCCCCTATCGCGTTCCGGGTTTTACAGCGTGGGTGCCTCCCACTTGCTGGATTGCCGACTCTAGTCTGGGGATGAATGCAACTGGTTCGCTGCACTTTCCGGAGCGCGATCACTTCAGCGAATAGCGGCGCGACAGTAACAGCCGTTGTCAAACCTACATCTGTGCGAATTGACGAATATCTCTGTGATTGAATCCCTCACTCTCTCCGTGGTTGACGATGACGAACTGGTCTGCAGATCGCTAAAACGCGTGATCGCCGCCTCAGGCTATCGCGTGGCGGCGTTTTATTCTGCTGAAGCGTTTCTAGGTTCCCGCCTCGACGAATGCGATTGCTTGATTCTGGATGTCCAAATGCCAGGCATCAGTGGGCTGGAATTGCAGCGGCAATTGCGGACTCAAAATGTTCATCTCCCAATAATTTTCATCACAGCCCAATCCGATGAAACTTCGAAAGCGCAGGCGCTGGAGGCAGGAGCCGTTGACTATCTCTTCAAACCCTTCAAAGAAGACCAGTTATTGAATGCTATTCGCATGGCGACTGCGACTGTCAGCCAGAGCGCCGAAGCTCCCCAAACGTTTTGTCAGGCTGGCAAATTTGTCGCTGTCGCCCAAGCTGATTGATAATGCCGCTTCGAAATTTCGGGTTTCAGGCAGGATCAACAGCAAGATGAAAATTGCCGCTTTCAAACTTCTTTCCATCCTTCTTTTGTCGGGATTGTTTCTGGGATATGGCTGGCAGGGCAGACAAGTTCGCGCCAGCCAGAGCGGACCTGCGCCGGGCTTAACCGGTGCGCCGGGAGAATCCGATTGCGCTTCTAGCGGTTGCCACACCGGAAATGACCTGAACAGTAATCTTGGTACTTTGACCATCAGCGGATTGCCAACAGTTTACCGCCCAGATCAGGAGATTAGCTTGACCGTCACGCTCAGCCAGTCTGGTCGCTCGCGCTTCGGATTTGAATTGACGGCGGTTGATGACAGAGGACGCAAAGCAGGCGATCTGGTTCTTACCGACACCATCCGCACACAGAAAATCACCACCTTTGTCACCAACGGCCCGCGCGATTACATTTTCCATACGGTGACCGGAACGGTTCCAACAGGAACCAATCAGGGAAGTTGGACTATGAAATGGAAAGCTCCGTCGCAAACTGTCGGGCGAGTGACCTTTCACGCTTCCGGCAATGCCGCGAACGGTAATGGCGCGCAAACTGGTGATTTCATTTACGTTACCAGCGCCAGCGTGCAGGCGGGAGCTGCCTTGCCAAATGTCGCCAGTGTTTCTGCGGCAAGCTTTATAGCGGGGACTTTGGCGCCGGAAACAATTGCAGCAGCGTTTGGATCAGGCTTTGCGCAAAACGTGGCCTTGGCTTCGGCGGTGCCCCTGCCAACAACTTTGGAAGGCACTCAGGTTGTGATTCGGGATGCGTTCAACTTAGAACGGCCCGCGCCGCTGTTCTTCGTTTCCCCCGGCCAGATCAATTACCTGATCCCGCAAGGCATCTTTCCCGGAAACGCTGCGGTTTTTGTGCGACGCAATAACCAAGACGTGGCACAGGGGGCGATTACGATCGAAACTTCTGCCCCAGCTTTGTTTGCGGCAAATTCAAATGGGCAAGGCGTTGCCGCCGCCGTGGTGCTTAGAGTTCGAAACGGGCAACAAACTTTCGAACCGGTTTCCCGTCTAGAGGGAGGCAGCCAGGTCGCCATTCCAATTGATCTGGGCTCTGAAACTGATCAGGTGTATTTGCTGCTTTATGGGTCAGGCTTTCGCGGTTTTGTGCCGCCATCGGCAATGAGCGTGACGGTCGGCGGAACAGCTGTTCCTGTGCTTGGATATGCCGGAGTAGAAGGGTTTGCCGGTTTGGACCAATGCAACATTGGTCCTTTGCCGCAAAGCCTTGCTGGGCGCGGTAACCTGGACATAATTCTGACTGCGGGAGCCAAGACCGCCAATCCTTTAACCGTCAACATCAAGTAGCGCGCCGGTCACTGCGGCTATGGACGCTGGCGAAGTGACGTTGCATAATCCTCTGGCATTTGTAGTTACCTTACTTTCGCTATCAAGAAAAAACTTTCCGATTTTTCAGGGAGTCCGGCGCATCCCGAATGTGCTGATTCCTGTTGAGGAGTTGTTATGTCAAAAAGAGCGTTTGCTGTGGCAATGGTGTTGGTGTGTTTTGCGCTTCTGGCTTCCAGTTTGTCTGCTCAGGGCTGGCAGAAGTTGTTTGACGGCAAGACAATGAACGGCTGGCATTTGATGGCGGTTCACGATGGCAACGGAGGCGTCTGGGCGGTCGAAAACTGCGTGTTGGTGGCAAACCAGGAAAAAGACCACAAGGGCGGTTTGATCGGAACGGATAAGAAATACTCCGATTACGAAATCGAGCTGGAATTCCAAGTGGACGAGCCTGTGGATACGGGCTTGTTTCTACGCGTGCGCGATGACGGCATGGGCTATCAAGTGACGATTGATTACCGCAAAGACGGGTTCATCGGCAGTTTGTACGCTCCGGCAGAAGGCGGTTTCATTCAGCAGAACAGAGATTGGCCGAAGTACTTCAAGAAAGGCGACTGGAACAAGTTGCGCGCCCGTATCGAAGGGCAACCCGCGCACGTCACCGCCTGGCTGAATGGCATGAAGACGACTGATTTCACGGACAACAGAAACCGTTATCCACGCGAAGGCTACATCGGCTTGCAGGTTCACGGCGGCGAAGGCGCCTGGGGCGAAAACAGCCGCGCTCGGTTCCGCAACATCCGCATTCAAGAGCTGAAAAAATGAAAATCACGGCTGCTTTGATCGTGAGTTTGCTGGTGGCGACCAGCTTTAATGTCTCGCCGCAAGCGCAAGCCCCAACGCGACCTTTGATCATTGGCGTCGCGCATATCGCTTTTCAGGTCAGCGACATGGCGCAGGCGCGTGAGTTTTACACCGGCTTGCTGGGATACGAAGAACCCTTTCAGATTCGCAATACTGACAACTCTTTGGCGCTGACCTATTTCAAAGTGAACGACCGTCAATACATAGAAATCTTTCCGGGATTGCCACCCGATCAGGATGAACGGCTGAAGCATATCGCGTTTGAAACCACGGACATTGAGGCTTTAAGGCTGTACCTGAAATCGAACGGCGTCAAAGTTCCCGACAAGCACAACCAAGGCCGCGACGGAAATTTCAATTTCACCGTCAACGATCCAGATGG
>CAZXHW010000775.1:0-4102 GCA_964639915.1 uncultured Heliomicrobium sp. | reverse complement strand
CAAAACCCCATCCTGCGCGGTTTCAATCCTGATCCTTCGATTGTGCGCGTGGGGGCTGATTACTACATCGCGACTTCGACCTTTGAATGGTTTCCCGGTGTGCAGATTCATCATTCGCGTGATCTGGTGAACTGGCGTTTGCTGACGCGCCCGCTCAATCGTCCGAGTCAGTTAAATATGCTGGGCGACCCGGATTCCTGCGGCGTGTGGGCGCCGTGCCTGAGCTATGACAACGGGCTGTTTTATCTGATCTACACCGATGTAAAACGCTACGGACGAACGTCGCAACCAGGCAGCGTCGGGGCGGGCTTGCGCGACATGCACAACTATCTGGTGACAAGTCCAACGATTGACGGCGAATGGTCTGATCCGATTTTTCTGAACAGCAGCGGCTTTGATCCCTCGCTGTTTCACGATGACGACGGGCGAAAATATCTGGTCAATCAATTGTGGGATCACCGTCCTGGGCAAAATCGTTTTGCCGGAATCGTGTTGCAGGAATACTCACCCACAGAAAAACGGTTGATCGGCGAGCGTCACAACATTTTCAAAGGCACTTCGATCTGGTTTACCGAAGCGCCGCATTTGTACAAACGCAACGGTTATTACTACCTGATCACAGCGGAAGGCGGCACGGGCTGGGGACACGCCGTGACGTTGGCGCGTTCGCGGAATTTGCTGGGGCCGTATGAACTGCATCCCGACAAATACATTCTGACTGCGCGCAATCGCCCGGACGCAGCGTTACAGCGTGCAGGGCACGCCGATCTGGTCGAAACACAAACCGGCGACACGTATCTGGTGTATCTGTGCGGACGTCCGCTGCCGAATCGCGGACGCTGCACGCTGGGGCGCGAAACGGCAATCCAACGAATGGTCTGGGGTGACGACGATTGGCTGTACACTGAAAATCGCGACGCATTTCCGCAAACGGAAACAAGCGCGCCGGATTTACCCGCGCATCCGTTTGACGCCGCGCCCGCACGCGAAGATTTTGATTCGCCAACATTGCCGAGAGATTTTCAGTGGCTGCGTTCACCGTATCCTGATGAATTATTCAGCCTGACCGCGCGCCCAGGGCATCTGCGACTGTTTGGACGCGAAACGCCGGGCAGCATGTTTCGCCAGGCATTGGTTGCGCGTCGCCAGCAGGCACATTGTTTCAGCGCAACAACCGTCGTCGAATTCGATCCCCAGCATTACCAGCAACAAGCGGGATTGATCTGTTATTACAACGGCTGGAAATTTCATTACCTGTACATTTCGACGGATGAAACCATTGGCAAACACATTCGCGTGATGACCAGCCATCCCGAATTGCCGGATAGCTTCACTGCGCCGATTCCGATTGCCGCCAATGCTCCTGTGCATTTGCGCGTAGAAGTGGATTACGAACGGCTACGTTTTGCCTACCGAGTTGGCGGGGAAGTTTGGCAATGGCTGCCGGAACAGTTCGATGCCAGCATTTTGTCAGATGAAGCGGGGCCTCCCACCAATCCGAATTTCACGGGCGCATTTGTCGGAATGGCGTGTCAGGATTTGGCTGGGACAGCGCATCCGGCGGATTTTGATTTTTTTGACTATCGGGAGCGTGCGTTTTGTGTCGCGCCGTGGAAAGAGGAGGAATGATGTCTTCAAGATGCTTTCGATTTGCGCTGGTTGTTTTGTTGTTTCCCGTAATCGGCCTTCAAGCGCAAGCGCCGGAAAATCGCTTTGAGAAGCAGGTGCAGGCTTACGAAGCCACCGATAAAGCTTCGCCGCCGCCGAAAAACGCGATTTTGCTGGTTGGCGATTCGCAATTCTTTCGCTGGAAAACGCTGGCCGAAGACTTGCCGGATTTCACCATCATTAATCGTGGCATTGATTCGTTTCAGTTCTCAGACATTTTGCAGTTTTATGACCGTTTGGTGCTGCCATACAAACCGCGAATGATTGTGCTGCACGTGGGCGGCAACGACGTTCACAATGGCAAAACCGGCGAGCAAGTGCTGGCGGATTTCAAAACGTTCGTGGCGAAAGTGCGTGCCACGCAGCCCAAAATCCCCATCGCGTTTTCCAGCATTACGCCGGGGCCAGGACGCTGGGACGAAGCCGACCGCCGCAAACAAACGAACAAACTCCTCAAAGATTACATCGCCACGCAAAAGAACCTGCATTTCATTGACCTGTGGGACGCGATGTTGACGCCGGACGGCAAGCCGCGCGAAGAGTTGTGGGTTGCCGACCGCATTCATCCCAACCACGAAGGCTATTTGGTGCGCGTGAAAATCATGCGCCCGCTGCTGGGCAAGCCGGACAAGAAAGCGCGTTGAGTTCTTACGCAAAATGAAAGCGAAGAATCCGAAACACCGATGACATTATTGCGAGGAGCAATTAAGATACCTGCGCGGTTCGATCGTCACCCTTACAGTAGTTGACGGGCTTGGGTGGCAAACTCGGCTGCACCAAGCTCGGCTAAAATCACAAGTTGTATTAGCGGCTAGGCAGGTTCCTACGGTCAGGATCTGTTGTAGCCGGAGTGATCCCTTTTAACCCAAATAAACGGCTGATATCCGATGGATGCGCGACAGCCTGCGAACATCTATTTGACGTCCGCCGCACAAAACATCAGCGTTTGAATCGGCCATTTGTCTCAGCAGGCGCCGCCTTTCGCGCCATAGGAATTAAGACTTGGCTACTGGTTGCTAAACTCAGGCTACAACCACAATGCAGGCAAATTTACTCCTGCGACCAACCAAAAGGACTACATCGTATGAAACACTTCCCCGTATTGTTTCTCATGCTGTTCTCAATCATCGTGTACGCCCATTCAGCAAAGGCTCAAACGGTTCCGAACGTCTGCCATGCACAACTATTCCTTGCGGATTTCAACAACGCAGGCCGACTCGTCACTTCCGGCAACAATCTTGTTTTTATAGAAGATCTACCAGCAGCAGGATGGTTTCAGGCTTCACCACCTGGTCAAAGTCAGGCATTAATAATTGATCGTTCTATTATTATTGACGTAAATGCGCAGCCCAATGTGGTAAATGCCCTTACGGTATCTATCCAGACCAAACAAATAGTGAATTACCAGGCGAGGCGGGAAAAGTTCATTACGTTCCGCTTCCTTTCCGGGAACTGCCCTCCAATCGTGACGTGGCTAGGCAGAAGGAATTCGTTGCCACCGAAAGGACCTTCCAAGCCTCCGCCGTTTCGGGAAGTGGTGATTCCAGCCAGTCACCGCAGAAATATGCGCCCAGATGTCAGCGGTGAACTGGTGATTTGGGAGAAGATGATAACGTTTGGCAATCGCCGGGGAAGCACTTATCGGTGGGATTTCAGAGACATCAGGGACATCGAGCGTCGAGGAAGTTACTTTTTAGAGATTACTCCATTTTCAGGCAGCAAGTTTACCTTTACCCTGTATGGCCGAGGCCTCAATCAGACGGATTTCAACGCATTACTAGATCGCATCCGGCGGCAGTAATAGATAAGAGCGAATTGCAGTTCAAAATATATCTTGCGGGCTCCTGTGCGCTTCTCAGCCGTCACTTCCGATGGCAATATGAAGCCGCACCTTTTTATGGAAACCCTATGAACAACACACCTCTGACTATTCGCCGGATAACTCTTGTCTGTGTCCTGCTTGTATTTGCAGCCTTGTTGGCAACTGCATTTCCCGCCCTCTACACCGGTGCGGCGCAGGGGCCCGACTATCGCAATGCAAGCCTGCCCATCGAACGCCGCGTCGCCGATTTGCTCAGCCGCATGACCATCGAAGAGAAGGCAGCGCAGATGCAGACGCTCTGGGTTCGAAAGCCGCAGCAACGCAAACCCAATGGCAACTTTGGAGATCGCGGCAATTTTTCGCCCGAAGAAGCTGCCGTCGTGATGAAACATGGCATTGGCGAAATCGCCCGCCAGCGCGAACGTACAGACGCGCGGCGTGGCGCAACCTATGCCAACGCTGTGCAGAAATGGCTGAAGGAAAACACGCGTCTGGGCATTCCGGCAATGCTGCATGATGAAATCCTGCACGGATTGATGGCCGTCGGCGGGACGAACTTCCCGACGCCGATTTCGCTGGCTTCGAGCTGGGACCCGGAACTGATCACGAAAA
>CAZXHW010000774.1:0-4102 GCA_964639915.1 uncultured Heliomicrobium sp. | reverse complement strand
CCAGATGTGCTGGTCAGATTCGTGTTGAAGCGAGTAATAAAACTGCCGATAAAGTTCCAGCGTCGGCTGTGGCATCAGCATCTTGGGATAAACATCAACGTAGCTGGATTGGCAACTGGGTTTGGTGTCCAGTGATTCATTCTCCGTTTCCGGCTTGCCAATTTCCGGCACAAAACCTTCCTTGAAGGGGTAACCGAAGCTTTTCCAGGCCAGACCGAATAACACAATGTCGTGCGGGTTGACGAAGGAATTGACGATCAACCACGGAGCTTGTTCGCCAGCAAATTTTTTCTTCTCGGATTCCAACTCTTCAATCAGTTCGATGGTTTCTTTGGCAAAGCCCGGATCACGATTGGTGCCGGTGTTGGCTTTGGCGCTGCCGTGCGGTTCAGGCCCAATCCACCCTGAAAAGCCGTATTCGTTCAATTTGTCGGCGGCTTTGTAAAGGTCAATAACGGGTTTAACCGGATTCCCGTTGTCGTCATAACTGTGCAATGGTTGATGCGTGCCAGGCATCAAGATGTCGGCGTCTGAAACGTGCCATTTGCCGCGATAGTAAGTTCTGTAACCTCCGGCGCGGAAATAATCTCCCATTGTCGGCACGGTTGCGGAATCCAGCCAGAACACGTCCGGGTCGGTTGAGTTTTTGGCCGCGCCGGTTGTCTGCGTCACTCCGTGCAGCGAAGGATACTGACCCGTAAAAATCGTCGCGCGCGAAGGCACGCAGGCTGCCGAACCGGCGTAATGGTTGTTGAATTCCATGCCGTGATTCTGAAACCAGTCCAGTGCCTTGAAATTCTTTTTGCGCCAGGCTTTGACGTTTTCGGTTTCGTAACTGACGGGGTAGCGTTCTTCGTCTACCATGAAAACCAGGATGTTTGGTCTTTTTGCCTGTTTTGCCATTGTTGACTCCTGTTAAATTTGTGCAGACCTCGCTTAGACGGTTGCGGGTAAAAAGAGCCGGATAGCTTTACGTTGCTATCCGGCTCGCGACTGCTTCAACGATTGATTACCCTTGAATTGCCGATGTTAACTCTGTGGACAACGTATAGGATGCGCCATTGGTATTGGAAACTGGAACAGTTTCCGGTTGCGGATCTGACACAGTGTAAGTGTGACTGCCCAGGAATTCATCGCCAAGCGTGTCCTCGTCATAGAGGCTGATGACGACAGTTGTAGCGTAACTGACAACCAAAGCTGGATTCCAGTTATCTCCGTCTGCCATCGAGTGATAGCCATTTGAGGGAAAACGTGTCTCCCGGCCACCGTCAACGCTGTATTTGATGTAAACCTCGTCGTGTCCCTTTTCAGATGTGCTGTTGCAATGAATGTTATTCAGTTCGATCGTAATTTTGTTGCTCATAACGTTAATCTCCTAAGCGATTTTGTGAATTGGTTGTTCTTGATTCGGGAACGTCAGTGCAACCAGTGGCAACGAAGCTCAGCCAAAGAGAACAGCTTCGACATACGTAGCCAATCTGATCGCTTCCAGACTTTCCTGATCATCTTTCGAATGCGACTCTGTGTTGGTACTGAACAATGGTCGTTATGAGCTTTCGCTTTCAATCTTTGAAAGCGAATTCGCAGTTTCTATTTACTAGATCGTATTTCGCGGCCAAATTCCCACAATTTTTCACCAAAACTTGAAAGAATTTCTTGATGCGCTTAGGCAAGCCGTTTGGTTGTTCGCTTGCTTTGTCGGTATGATGCCGCTGCCACCCTGCAACTATCTCAAAGCCGTTTTGTCTCAGGAGGTCAGCCTTGCTTTTCAAAACGCTCAGCGCAGCCGTTTATGGAATTGATGCCGAATTGGTGGAAGTGGAAGTTGATCTAACGCCGCGTCCGGGCGATTCGATGAATGAACAGCCCGCAGTCATCGTTGTCGGATTGCCCGATTTGGCTGTCCGCGAAAGCCGTGAACGCATTCGATCGGCCATCAACAACAGCGGATTCTTTTTTCCAGTTTACAAAATCACGATCAACCTGGCTCCGGCAGATGTGAAGAAGGAAGGTTCAGCATTCGATTTGCCTATCGCTGTCGGCCTTCTGGGTGCCAACGGAGAGTTGCAGCGCGAAGATTTAAGCGACACCTTGTTGATTGGCGAACTGGCGTTGGATGGCCGGGTGCGACCCGTTCGCGGCGCTTTGCCAATTGCCGTCGCCGCAAAGAAAAAGGGAATGAAGCGATTGTTGCTGCCGGTGGAAAACGCGCGCGAAGCAGCAGTGGTTGGCGGGCTGGACGTTTATCCGGTCAAAGATTTGCGCGAGGTCATCACGCTGCTGAATCTGGCGGAAATGCCGGAATCAATGAAGCTGGATGTCGAACAATTGCTGAACGAAGCCGATAAATACCCTGTGGATTTTCGCGAAGTGCGCGGCCAGATGCACGCCAAACGCGCTCTCGAAATCGCCACTGCCGGAGGACACAACATTCTTCTTGTGGGACCGCCGGGGTCCGGCAAATCCATGTTGTCAAAGCGCATTCCTTCGATTTTGCCGCCGATTACTTTTGAAGAAGCGCTGGAAACGACGAAAATTCATAGCGTCGCAGGCTTCACGGACGCGCGCGGATTGCTAACGACGCGGCCTTTCCGTTCGCCGCATCACACCATCAGCGACGCAGGCTTGATCGGCGGCGGCGCAATTCCAAAACCCGGCGAAGTCAGTCTGGCGCACAACGGAGTTTTGTTTCTGGATGAGCTGCCGGAGTTTGAACGCAATGTGCTGGAAGTGCTTCGCCAACCGCTGGAAGATCAGCGCGTGACCATTAGCCGCGCTTCGATGTCGTTGACGTTTCCAGCCGGGTTTATGCTGGTTGCGGCTATGAACCCCTGCAACTGCGGATTTTATGGCGATCCCACTCGTGAATGTCGCTGCACACCTCCACAGGTCCAACGCTACATCTCGAAAATCTCTGGCCCGCTTCTGGACCGCATAGACATTCACATCAATGTTCCCGCTGTGAAAGTCAGCGAGCTTTCGGCGCAAGACAGCGGTGAGACTTCCGCCGAAATCCGCCAGCGAGTGGTAAAAGTCAGAAAGTTGCAGCAGCAGCGTTTTACCGGAGAGCATGTGTTTTGCAACGCCCAGATGCCGCCGCGATTAATCCGAAAATACTGCCAGCTAGACGCGCCTTCTCAGCAGTTGCTGGAACGAGCCATGATGAAGTTGGGATTATCAGCGCGCGCTTATGACCGCATTCTGAAAGTGAGCCGGACAATTGCCGACCTGGAGGGAAGGGAACAAATTGCGGAAGCGCATATTTCCGAAGCCGTGCAATATCGCACGTTGGATCGTACCTATTGGCAATAGAAAAGAAGTGGCCGAGAGTTTCAAGTGGGAAAACGTTCGATCAAGTGGTGGTAGAGCGGAGATCGAACGTTTTCCCACTTGCTAATGGCTGGGCGTTTCAGCGCTCTGGGTGAACAGATGCTTTTCCAATAAACAGTCTAATCGGTCGAAATCAATTGGTTTGACAAGTAACTCATCGTATCCGGCGGTAATAACTTTCTCTCGAAAAGCAGATGTGCCATTGCCAGATGTAATGATGATCGGCACCTGGTTAAGCAATTGGCAGGTTTGCATCTGCTTGATGGTTTCCAAGCCGTCTTCAAATGGGCGTCCAATATCAAATAAAACCAGACGTGGCTGAGTCGTTTCTGCCACCGCAATCGCGTCATGTAAACCTGCTTCTACCACTTCGCATCCTTTTATCCGCAATATGGTTTTCATCAAATCGCGGGATGGTTCACGGGTTTCCACAATTAGCACGAGTGGCTTCTTAGCAGTATTCTGCTGTGCTAAACCACCATCAAGGGGGAATTGATTGTCCGGCATAAGGGTAAATTTCCGACGATCCTGCATCAAAATATCCATGCATTTCCCACACATTTAGCTGCCAAAATTGTTTATCGAGTAAAACAGAGAGGACCCTAAAAGCTGTTTTTATATATTGGTGTCAGTGGTTTCCGGTTCAGGAAAACACCTGCTTATATCCAAAAGGCAATCTCAAAAATCTGATCGTGTCCAGAAGGTAATGATGACTCAATGTAGTGGTCCCCAAAACCTGGACACTTAACCAGGGTAAAATGCCCTGTCCAGA
>CAZXHW010000773.1:0-4110 GCA_964639915.1 uncultured Heliomicrobium sp. | reverse complement strand
GTGCGACTTCGGCGGATGAAAAAGCTTACGCCGCCAACCTCGTCGCCATTCGCAAAACCATTCAGGAAGATTTTCAGTTTCCCTTATCGGAAAGCGATCAGAAGGGATTGGAGTATGTGTTCAGCACATTCCGCAATGATGGTTTGCAACTCAGTTATCGCAGCGGCGGCAACAATCCGGGCGGCGGTTTCGGCGGGCCTCCAGGCGGTGGCGGGTTTAGGGGCGGCGGATTTCCGGTTCTAAAAGATTTAATTGCGCAGACAGACCTGAACGGTAAGACGGGCAATTTTCTGGCCAACAACGAAGATTACGAATTCGTCCGCGACTTGCATCGCAAAAACATGATCATTCCGGTTGTGGGCAATTTCGCCGGGCCGAAAGCTTTGGGCGCGATTGGTGAATACCTGAAGAAAAACAATTTCACCGTGACGGCTTATTACCTGTCGAACGTTGAACAGTACCTGTTTCAGGATGAGATATTCGACAAATGGGTGAACAACGTGCGCAAGCTGCCGATCACGGAAAAAAGCCTTTTTATCCGTTCGGCTTCCGGGCGCATTCAGCATCCGGCGGCTTTGCCCGGCCATCGCGCGGCGACGTTACTGCAGAAAATGACCGTCTTTCTGAAAGATTTTGATGCGGGTGTATACAAGAGCCATTTCGATTTGGTCACCACAAATTACATTGCGCCGGACAAGCCGTAGCTGTCTTGGTTTTTCCGGAGATTCCTGACAAACAATGATTCGAATAACACACGGTTCAACGCTGGGCTTATCCGACGTTGATGCTTTTCTTCAAACACTAAACACAGTTGAACAGAACCCCGCGACTTCCGAGCTTTTCGATCTGGCCAAGGAACTCATCGTGGCACGCGCGCCGGGAAGATTGGATGTCATGGGCGGCATTGCAGACTACTCAGGTTCGCTGGTGCTGGAAATGCCGATTCACGAAGCCACCTTTGTCGCGTTGCAGCGGAATGCGGATCGGCGTCTGAAAATTGTCAGCTTGTCCGAAGATTCCTCAGAAACCTTACGGTTTGAAATGCCGCTTGCGGATTTCGAACAGGCGGGCGAACCCATCGCATACGAAACTGCCCGCAGCTATTTCCAGCGTGATCCGGCAGACCATTGGGCGGCGTATGTCGCTGGAATCTTTCTGGTGCTGATGCGCGAACGCGGTGTTCGCTTCACAGACGGGGCGCGCTTGTTGATCGCTTCGCGGGTGCCGCAAGGCAAAGGCGTCAGTTCTTCCGCCGCGCTGGAAGTCGCTGTAATGCAAGCCGTTGCTGCCGCTTTTGATGTTGCGCTCGAACCGCGCGAAACGGCGTTGTTGTGCCAGCAAGTTGAAAACCTGGTGGCCGGAGCGCCTTGCGGCGTGATGGATCAGATGACTTCCGTTTGCGGCGAAACCAACCGCTTGCTGGCGCTGCTGTGCCAACCGGCGGAGCTGCAATCTTCGGTTTCCATCCCGGAAGAAATTGGATTCTGGGGAATTGACTCCGGCGTTCGTCACGCTGTTACCGGGGCCGATTACGGTTCGGTGCGTGTTGGCGCGTTTATGGGTTACCGCATCATCGCCGAACTGGCAGGCTTCGACGTTACTTCAGGCGAACCGATCAAGATTGCGGATTCGCGTTGGGGCGGTTGTCTGGCGAATTTGACGCCATCAGCATTCGAACAACTTTACGCCACGCATTTGCCTGAACGAATTAGCGGAGCCGAGTTTCTAGCGAAGTATGGCGGAACGACGGACGCTGTTACGCGCGTTGATCCTGCTCGCAGCTACGCCGTGCGCGTTCCGACAGCGCATCCGATTTATGAACATTACCGGGTGCGATTGTTTGCCGAACTGCTCAGCGCGCGCATAACGGAACGCCAAATGGAGTGTCTGGGCGAATTGATGTTTCAATCACACGCCAGCTATTCGGCTTGCGGTTTGGGCTCCACAGCCACAGATCGTTTGGTGGAACTGGCGCGTGAAGCCGGACCCGCTGAAGGAATTTACGGGGCCAAAATTACAGGTGGCGGCAGCGGTGGGACCGTCGCCGTGCTTGGGCGCCGCGAATCAGTTTCCGCCATCACACGCATTGCAGAAAAGTACGCGCGCGAAACAGGGTATCAACCGTACATTTTTTCCAACTCTTCACCCGGCGGCGCAACCTTTGGTCATCTGCGGGTGCGCCGAGATACTTGATCGGCTGACTGAATTGTAACGTCCACCGACTACGGCGTTTTGTAGTTGAATCGCAAATGGCTCACCATACAGAAAAGCACAAAGGACACTAAAAAAGTACAAGATATTTTGCCGCTTTTATGGTGAAAACACCCTGGCTTTCAACCAAACATCACTTTAACTTCAACAAGGAGAAACGAGAATGAAACCCGTGCTCGCCGTAATAACATTGATCTTGCTCGGCAGTCTGGCTTTTGCACAGCCAGAAACCCAACAGCGTGGAGGCGGAGGTCGCGGCCAACAACCGCAAACACAAACCCCTCCGCAGACAGCATCTGGTCAAGCCGGACAACAACGTCCCGCTGCTCCGCTGGAAGAGAAGAGTTCCATTACACGCGGGAGCGTGAAAATTGGCGGTCAGCAGGTCAACTACACGGCTACTGCCGCGAATTACATCATCAAAGGAGAAGACGGTTCACCCAAAGCGTCTTTCTTTTTCGTCAGCTACACCAAAGACGATGTCGCCGATAAAACCAAACGCCCGGTTTCGTTTATTTACAACGGCGGTCCGGGTTCAGCTTCTTCGTATACGCACATGGGGTTGGGACCGAAACGTATCGTGCTGACCGATGACGGCTTCGGAATGCCCGCGCCATATTCGGTGGTTGAAAACGGCGATACCTTCCTGGACGCCACAGACATGGTCTTTGTGGATGCCATTTCGACTGGCTACAGCCGCCCAGCGCCCGGTGAAAACACAGCGCAGTTTTACGGCGTCGTGCAAGACGCCACCTGGTTTGCCGATTTCATTTATCAATACATCACGCGAAACGAACGTTGGGCATCGCCGAAATTCCTGATTGGCGAAAGCTACGGCACGACACGTTCGGCGCAACTTTCGTATGTGTTGCAGCGCCGCCATCAAATCTATCTGAACGGCGTCGCGCTGTTGTCTTCCGTAGGTTTTGGCAACTGGGGCGAAGACGACCGGACGATCTTCTTTCTGCCGACCTTCATTATGTCTGCGTGGTATCACAAACTGCTGCCGCCCGATCTGCAAAAGCTGAGCGCTGGCGAACTGGCGCAAAAAGCCCGTCAGTTTGCACATGGCGATTATGCCGCCGCGCTAGAAAAAGGCGACGAAATTTCGCCCGCCGAATATCAGAAAACCGTAAAAGAATTGGCGCGCTTGACCGGGTTGACGCCGAAATATATCGAGCAAACCAATCTGCGCGTCAGCCCGTTCCGCTGGTTCAAGGAACTGTTGCGCGACAAGCGCAAAACCATTGGCCGCATTGACGCCCGCTTTACTGGCATTGACGCTGACGCCGCTGGAGAGCGCTACGAATACGATTCCAGCCTGGCGTCTTACGACGGTTCATACGTCGCCATGTTCCAGGATTACGTGCGGAAAGACCTGAAGTGGAATACCGATATGTTTTACACCCTCAGCGCTCGCGTGCAACCCTGGGATCAAGGCCAACCCGGCGGCCCGGCAGAAGCTTTGCGCTCCGCAATGACGCAGCAAGGCCAACTGAAATTGCTGGTTATCAGTGGCTATTACGATGTGGCCACGCCGTTCAATGGCATCGAACACACCATCTCGCACATGAACCTCGATCCGACGATCCGGAAAAACGTCAGCTTCACGTACTACGAAGCGGGACACATGATGTACATCGAGAAAAAATCGCGCGAGAAACTGCGCAAAGACGTGGTGGATTGGATTGGCGGCGCAGCCAAAACCGTGGCGGCGGCTGGCGGCGGACAATAACGTTTCATTCAAAACATACGCGAAGCAAAGCCTGCCGGTTCAGTCGGTGGGCTTTCTTTATTTGACGAGTCCTTAACCGGATTTCAATTGTGTGTATGGAAAATCCAACCACGGGGCACACGGGGAAAACAAATCTTTTTCCCCAACTCTTCCCCCGTGATCCC
>CAZXHW010000772.1:0-4114 GCA_964639915.1 uncultured Heliomicrobium sp. | reverse complement strand
CGAAGTTTCGCAGCCAATGTGCGTGCCAGTGAGTCCGATAACATCTCTTATTAGGTGAACCAGTAGCAATCGAGGCTCGACGTCGGCGTCATATTGGGTGCCGTTGATGGAAAGAGAAACTTTCACGCGATTCCTCCTCGCAAAGGATTGGCTAAAAAAGTTGAGTGGACACGAGCGTTCGTACCGGCGTGGCGGTCGTCAAAAAGCTTTATGCGTTCAATGGGATTTCAACTGCCATCTTCCGTCAGAAGATGAAGGATTCCGCGAACCGGACATTCGCTGTTGCAAATAATCGAAATTGTTGAGTGAACTAGAGTTGGTCTATGACTACGACCGTTGTAAGCGGCGGCAATTTAACACTAGCGATTACTGCTTTCAATGAAGATTTGTCCTGTCATCACAGGAAAACCAGCCGATAGAAGCAAACGCATTAAAAAGGCCGAGACAGATTCAGCATCTGCCTCGGCCTTTTGTGTCGCTTCGCTCAAAACTAGCAGCTAGGTGGGAATACAGGAATGATGTAAGTGTTGTTTCCCGACAACGTCAGCGCGTGCAGGTTATGTCCCTGGTTGAACGCTCCTGCCGAACTGGCCGCATTCGGATTGAAGTTGATTGCTGATCCAAGAATCCCGATGTCGGTTGGCGATTGGCTGAAGACTTTCAGCCACCCGGTGCGACCTGCGGGCACGAAGGTTTCGAAACGCGGCGTAATGCGCGGGAAGTTGTTTGAAATCGAATTGCGCAATTGGCAGTTTCCAGTGATGGAAAAACTCAGCGCGGTTTCGGCGTCGTCGTAGAACAAGCCGAACAGTGTGCCAAGTGATGCCGCACCGATTCCCAAATTGCCGCCAATACGATTTAGGATCAACAGAGTGTCGTTGCCATCTGCGCGTGAGCCTATGTTGTCCAGCGCCAATACACGCGGAACGCGATTGTAGCCGACACCATCAAAGTTGATCGCCGCAGTCGAAGAGGTTCCATCGCAAGCGGGCAACCCGCCAACCAGACCGGCAAAGGCAACCGCGCCCAAATTAGCTGCGTGACCAGTGGTGAATTTCACGTATTCATCTCCGATCAAACAGTTTGACGTCGTCGGGCAGCCACGCTCGTCAACCGCAACAGCAACCAGATAACCCGTTGTGCCTGGATCAAGGTCAGAAGTCAGGAAGCTGGCCGTTTGGTTTGGAGTCAGGCAGAGAAAGTTGTCTGCCACAGCGCAGCCTTCAGCCACGAAGAACAAATGGACAAAGACTGGGCGCGAAGGGTTGGAATTGGTGATGTTGATACGGGTGTTTTGTGTGTTGCCGCTGGTCGCCCCTGAAGTGTAGATGTTGTAAATCAACACCGAACCAGCCTTTTGGTCACTCATTTCTGACTCGAAGGGATAGCCTGATCCAGGACCTTTGGGCTGACAAGAGGTCGTGATGCAGGCCTGTAGATTGCCTTGAACCGCCATACCCAAATTCGCAGTCACTGATGCGCAAAGCGTTGTGCCGGATGGTACCAGGGCAATCTGTGTCGTGAAGTTAAACGTTACGGCCTGATTGTTGGCTAACGTGCCTGCCCAGGTAACTGTCGAAGCATTTACCACGTTGCAGGTGCCAACGTTGGTCGTGCATGTGTTAGGCACTGCCGTTAAACCAGCAGGTAGCGTGACCGTTGCCGTTGAATTTGCCGCTGCTCCCGTGGTGTTGGTGATTGAAACAGTTCCAGTGACCGTATCGCCGGGCCCAGCGCAGCCGCCGTTCACGTCAAGAAGCGCAATAGATCCTGGAACACGCATCACGGTCACAGTAAACGGACAGCTTACAGGACTGGCCCCAGCCGCCGTGCAAGTAACGGTTGTTGTGCCGACAGGGAAGCTGCCTCCGGAAGGCGGCGTGCACGTTACCGTCCCGCACGTTCCAGTTGTTGTTGGCGCTGGGTAGGTGACAACAGCAGTCGAACCGAATGTTTTCACCGTGATATTGGCTGGGCAGGTAAGGGCACAGGCCGGCTGGCATACGTCAGTCAATCTCATTTCCAACGCCCATCTGGCCAGCGTTCCAGTGTTTTCTACTTGGTTATCTGTAACGCGAATTGTCCAAACTCCATTTGGATTTTCACCTATGAAGGCTGCCAAGGCACTTTCAGGAACCAAAACAAATGCAGTTACATTGTTGGTGAACGCAAAGTCTGTTACCGGTGTCCCCGCTGAATCTTCCCAGCCTGTCCCGTTAAAAACGTTTGTAAAGCCATTACCGTTTCCGCTGGTGAGGGTGACTGTTGTTCCGGCAGGAGAGGTCACCGTGATGCTCAGGTCAGAATTTCGCGTGTGAGTGATAAACGTCCCCATGTCCACTTCTGCGATATAGGGGGCTTCGCCTGAAACCGTAATCGTTGAAGTAATAGTGCCAAGATCCGGAATTGGCAGATTGGCGTTATTCCCATAATTGATCTTTGCCGATGTTGGAGGGGCCGCTGTCAGAGCGCTCACCTGTAGCGACCAGCTATTCAACGTCCCTGTGTTCGAAGCATTGTCGTCAATGATCTTTAACGTCCAGGTGCCATTGGGGTCTTGGCCAATAAACGCGCCGAATGCTTCCTCGACCACTAGGTGGGGAGCGGCAACATTATTGGTAAACGCAAAGTCCGTGACAGGAAATGTGGCTTGATCATCCCAGATTGTTCCGGCGAAGACATTGGCATTGGCGCCTCCATTGTCCGTGGAAATAGTAACTTCGGTGCCAGCAGGCGAGGTTAAAGTAATATCAAGATCGCCATTAAATGTATGGGTAATGTTGGTAAACATATTTAAGTCCCATAAAACAGGATTGGCCCCGGAAATGGTGATCGTTGAAGTAATCATTCCTGCATCTGGAATTGCAACCGGCGTATTGTTGGTGCCACTGAATGTGGCAAGGCTGCAACCAACAGGCGATGGAGGAATAATGCCGACCACTCCTCCTTTGTTTTCAGGGACAGTTCCTTTTATTCTTGAAGCATAAGCAAGCAACGTTGGTGATTGCCAGCCAGCGACGAGCAATAAAGCCGCCGAAATTGAAACCACCAGCGCTAAACGTGTGTGTTTGCGTGAGTTGCGCATCCTTGTTTCCTCCACAAAATTGATTTTCAAGAGAGCCTGGGGGAAACACACTCTCCAAAATAGAAATTAGCCCGATGGGCTAATCGCCGTAGGTTCGCGAGGGGGAGAATAAACTTGCGAGCCATCTACAGCAGACGGTTATGGCAGTAATAATAAATTCGGAAGTTGAAGTTCGGACTAAACTCCAAGGGCACAAAGAATCTGGGGCGTCTTATATTTTTAGGCTAGTGATCCAGAAGCTCAGCCATTTAATTCATGAGGTGGCTTTACTTCAAAAATGTTGAGGCAGATCAGCCAGCGGGCGCAGTATATGTCGAGTACACTTTTTGGTCAATTTTTTGTCAATTTGCAGGAAGGTTTTTGTCGGAATATACGAAACAGAGTCGCTGGATTGTATCCGGGCGACTCTGTTTCGTAGGCTTAAAGTCGAACTAACAGCTCGGCGGGAACACCGGGATGATGTAGTTCATCTGGTTGTTCAGCGTCAGATGATGCAGGTTATGGCCTTGATTGAAGGCTCCTGCACTGCTGGCTGCGTTCGGGTTAAAGTTGATTGCCGCGCCGGTAATGCCGATGGCTCCTGTCTGGTTGTAAATCTTCAGCCAGCCGGTTCTTCCTGCCGGGATGAAAGTTTCAAACCTCGGCGTAGTGCGCGGGAAGTTGTTATTTAACGATCCTCTCAGTTGACAGCTTCCTGTCACAGAGAAGCTCACGGAAGCTTCCGTGTCGTCGTACAGCAAGCCGAAAAGCGTTCCCAGGCTGGAAGCGCCGATGCCCAAATTGCCTCCAATTCGGTTGACTATCAGCAAGGTGTCATTGCCGTCGGCCCGTGCGCCGACGCTGTCCAGCGCCAGCGTTGCAGGGGCGCGATTGTAATTCACGCCGTCAAAGCTGATCGTCGCGGTTGACGAGCTTTGGTCGCAAGCGGGCAAGCCTCCTGGCAGCGCGGCAAAGGCTTCGGCAGCCAGATTCGACGCATGAACCGTCGAGAACTTCACGTATTCATCACCGATCAGGTAGTTGAAGTTT
>CAZXHW010000771.1:0-4123 GCA_964639915.1 uncultured Heliomicrobium sp. | reverse complement strand
ACAGTGAATCAACGCGGAAGGATTATTCAGTTCACGGGAATAATGGCTAAGGATTTCATCTCCTGCGCGCAAAGCGTTTTGATAATTCGCTTCCAGCGTTACAGGCAAAAGCGGCTTGCCGGTCGCCAAGTTTGGCGTCGGAGAAGGCACTGGCAAAGCAGTAGTCGAGGAAGAACCAAACCAACCAGCTTTATAGCCTATTCCAGCAATTGCGAGCGCTCCGATTCCTCCGATCCCCAATGTCACAAACTTTCGCCTGCTGGGTTCAGGCGGAGCCTGAACAGATTTACCTTTCTGAGTGTTTTTCGCTTTGCTCATTGAATGAAAACCTTTGAAACCTTCAGTTGATTTATGAGAATTAGTGAGGGCAGCAAGGCAGAAAAGTAAACGATGGATTGCCTTAAATCAAGCTGGCAATTTCACTTGCGAGTTTTGAGCTTTGGCCAGAAAAAGGCAAAATGTTCGTGGAGGATAAACATAAACAATGAGTGAGCAAAAAATTAAACGTATCTGCGTGTTTTGCGGATCAAGCAGCGGGAATCAGGAAATTTATGTGGCAAAGGCACGCGAACTGGGCCAATTGATGGCTGCCAAAGGCATCGGTCTAGTTTATGGGGCAGGAGGGATTGGTTTGATGGGCACAGTTGCTGATGCAGTCCTTGAAGAAAAAGGCGAGGTTATCGGCATTATTCCCTATGCCCTGGCGACCAAAGAACGCGCCCACATTTCGGCCAACATGCGCGTCGTCAATACCATGCACGAACGCAAAGCAATGATGGCTGACCTTTCCGATGCTTTTATCGCCTTGCCTGGCGGCTTCGGAACTTTTGAAGAACTGCTGGAAACTATTACCTGGGGCCAACTCGGAATTCACCAAAAACCAATTGGCTTGCTGAACGTTGCCGGTTACTACGATCCGTTGCTGGCAATGATTGATCGAGGGATTAGTGAAGGCTTCATCCTACCAAGATATCGAAGCTTGATGACCGCCGACTCAGAAGTGGCGACATTGCTCGAAAAACTGTTTCAGTATCAGCCGCTGGAAGGAATCGTGAAATGGATTGAAATGAGCGAAACGTGAAATATTTTACCGCTATTGCCAGTTCCTTCAGTCATACAGTATTCTTCCCCGCGTTACACCACCAGCCCGCTAAAATGTGATCGGAGCTTTTTAGCGGGTTTAATGGCCGCACCCACATCAGGCCAACTCTCAAGCAATAACCTATCAGTCACTGGTGTAATTGCACCCCAACTTTTAATAACAACACTACACGGCCAAGGCCGTGGCACACTCAACCCACATCAGCTATTAGGAAATGGAAGAAAAAGACGGAGTCTACCCAAAATCCGCTCACCCAAAGGTTGACATCCGGCTTCAAGCCTTGCTTGCGGCGGATGATCAGCAGTATCAGGCTCTATTGGATAATTTGATCAAGGAGCATGCAGAGCCTTTGATTCACAAAATCATTCACGCCAAGCTTAAATTGCCCCAAACCAAAAGCATCAAAAAGACAGGCCATGATGACGCAAATGATTTGTGCCAGGATTCAATCATTAAGCTGATTGCTCATCTGAAACAATTGAAAACCGATCCATCCAGGCATCCGATCTCGGCGTTTGATGACTTTGTCGCCAAGATCACTTTCAATGTTTATAACAGCTATATAAGGTCCAAATATCCTCATCGCCACAAACTGAAGCGGCAAATTGAGCATCTGCTCAAATCGCGGAAAGAATTCGATTTGTGGAAAGAGTCATCCGAACGACTGGCGGGATTTGCGCACTGGCGCGATAGCAACTGGCCCAAAGCGAATCAGGAGACGATTCAGACGCAGTCCTTCGTGCTGGCCCAATTGGATGACTTTCTTATCAATCAAATCCCGCTCGCCACCCTGCTCACAAAGTTTTTTGATTGGAGCAATCAACCTGTGGCATTTGATGAACTTGTAAACATCATTGCCGAAGTCTGCGGAATCAAAGACATTCAACAGAATGATTGGCCGGTAGATCATCAGCCTTCTGCCAAACAACATTCTGGCGATGGAATCCTAAAGCTGGAGTATCGAGAGCACCTGCGACTTGTATGGAAGGAAATTCTGGCACTTCCGATTCGGCAGCGTTGTGCGTTGCTTCTGAACTGGAAGAACAGTGCCAGCGACAGCTTCCTCAGCACGTTGATTATTGATGGAATCGCTTCTGCCCAAAATATTGCGGAAGCATTGGAAATGGATTTGCCTCATCTTGAACAGATTTGGGATCAACTTCCACTGAAAGATGCGGCAATCGGCAAGATGTTAGGAGGTTTGCCAGCGCAAGCTATAGCCAATCTGAGAAAATCGGCTCGGGAAAGATTGACTCGACGAATTGAAAAAATCAGGACTCAACTGCCCAGACCATAAGCGTCGGCTTAAAAGGAAAAGCCGCGCCGACAAGAATGCAATCCTTCAATGGCAATCTCGTGGCGCGGCTTTCGGTAATGAACTGCCGATAAACCCAAACTATTTCTGCAGGTTTCTCAGCGAATAATCAACCCAGCATCTCAACGGGTCAATTGATGGATCTTCGTCAAAACCAAACCTACCCAACACAAAAGGTACAGCATTTCCGGCTGGGGCAGAGGCGGCAAACTTGGGATCGAGAATTTTAGCCACCTGATCTCTCACGTCTTCCAGATGCATACGGGAAGCGCGATCGGTCGTGCGAACCAAGGCTTTGGTCACATCGGCACTTAGCGCACGCAGTTCGCCCCGAATGAACGGACGCTGATCGTCACTGACCGGAGCGCGCCCATTCAGTTTGTCGCCCAGCAGGTCCAGATAAGCACGCTGCAAGTTGCGGCGATACGCATCCATTTTGATCGGCGCAGTTCCATTCAGTTCGCCCCAAACTCCTTTGCGAACATCCGCCAGAAAATCCACTGGACGATAAGCTTTTTCGCCATCAATGGCTTCTTGTTCGACCAAACGCGTAAACCTAGCCGAACTCATCAATTGGTTTAACGTCATCTGCTGAGCAGCCTTGACCCGGTCAAGCGATCCGTTGGTTTCGATACGACGCAGAATTTCCGGCTTCAACATCCAAGCCGGTGTAGCAAAAACATTGTCACTCAAGAACTTAACAGCTTCAGCTTGCCGTTCTTTCGAAATTGGAGTGAACAGCACTCCCTCTTGCCCAATATGTTTTTGCTGAGTCTGGAAACCGCCGACGATTGCAGCAACATGCCCCATTTCCAATCGCCATTGCCCAATCATATCGCCGTAAATTTCTTCCAGATCGCTGTAGGGTTCGCCCTTTTGCGTTGTTGTTGCCGTCAATAGCAAATCAGCGACTCGCTTCAGGTTCTTCAAGCCAAGCTCCGAAGCTTTGACAGCATCGGCATCCCCAACCGCTTCCGTCAATTCGCCAGGATCCGCCCCACGCGAGCGTGCAGTTGAAAATCTCAGATAAGGCTTTGAGTCCTGTTCTCGCGCCCATTCATCCAAAGTTTTCTTTTCGTCTTCTGGAGATTTTGCGCCTACTATGGGTTTATATCCCCAGATGGTCGCCCACTTGTCGTAAGGGCCAATTTTGGGAATCAGGTTTTCGACTGGCACTTTATCTTCAGGCTGTACGACATAGTTAAACCGGGAGTAGTCCATCAAAGTCGGCGTGTGTCCCATTTCCTTCAGCCACTTTGGGTCACGGATTTTTTCAAAGGGATACATCGAACTGGCTTTCATGTTGTGCTGAAAACCAAGCGTGTGGCCAACTTCGTGGGCCACGACGAATCGCAGCAATTCGCCCATCAAATCATCCGGAAAAGGAAACTTGTGCGTGCGCGGATCAAGCGGGCCAACCTGCGTGAAATACCAGGATCGCTGCAGGTTCAGAATGTTGTGGTACATCTGAATGTCGGATTCCAGAATCTCGCCTGTGCGCGGGTCGTGAACATGCGGTCCAGACGCGTTTTCAACGGTTGAAGGCAGCCAGCGCACAACGGAATAGCGCGCATCTTCGGGTGACCAGTCGGGGTCTTCTGTGGGAGCATCTTTCGCCAAAATTGCGTTTTTGAATCCGGCGGCCTCAAACGCAGGCTGCCAATCTTCAATTCCCTGCTTGATGTATTTCACCCACTTGGTCGGCG
>CAZXHW010000770.1:0-4134 GCA_964639915.1 uncultured Heliomicrobium sp. | reverse complement strand
TGTATAGTTGATATGGCAATAATGCCTTAGCGCTCCCTGAAAAAGGGTTCAACCGCGCGGGAAATTTTTGTTGCGGTCATCTGCTCAAAGGTTATTGCCTCCTTCGCTAGTATTTTTCGAATACAACCGTCTGAATTGCCCTACCGCTTCGGGAAGTCCGAACGATGCGGGAATGGCAACCGTAAAAAATACGAGGACAACTACACTATGACTATTTACCTACTCGCACTGTTGATTGGGATCGTCGCAGGGCTGCGCGCCATGACGGCGCCAGCATTGGTGAGCTGGGCTGCACATCTGGGCTGGCTGGATCTGAGCGGAACATGGCTGAGCTTTTTTGGCAATTTTTGGGTGCGCTGCATTCTGACACTGTTCGCGCTTGTCGAATTGGTGACGGATCAACTTCCTTCCACGCCCAGTCGCACCGTGCCCGTTCAGTTTGGTGCGCGCATTGCGACAGGAGCGCTTTCCGGCGCGGCGATTGGCGCTGGAAATGGTGCGATGATTGGCGGCCTGTTAGCCGGAATCGTCGGTGCAATCATCGGCACGCTTGGCGGACGTGAATTCCGCGCGCGGCTTGCAAAAGCGTTCGGAAGTGATCGCCCTGCCGCTTTGATTGAAGACGTGGTTGCCATCGGCGGCGCATTGCTGATTGGAGTGGCACTGCGATGAAAAACTTCGACGCTATCATTATCGGAGCGGGTCAGGCAGGCCCTTCGCTGGCAGGTAAGTTGACTGGCGCGGGAATGACCGTGGCCTTTGTCGAACGAAAGCTGTTTGGCGGAACCTGCGTCAACACCGGCTGCATGCCAACCAAGACGCTGGTTGCCAGTGCGTATGCAGCCCATTTGGCCCGCCGCGCCGCTGACTTTGGCGTCCTGTTGGAAGGCGGCGTCAAAATAGATATGAAAAGGGTGAAGGCGCGGGCGGACACCGTTTCCACCAATGCCCGCACGGGCCTTGAAAAATATCTGCACGGGATGACCGGCTGCACTGTTTTCGAAGGCCACGCCCGCTTTGAAGGGCCGGATCGCGTTCGCGTGGGCGAAGAAACGCTGACTGCGCCGCGCATTTTCATCAATGTCGGCGGCAGAGCTATCGTGCCGGACTTCCCTGGAATTGGCGAAGTTTCTTACCTGACCAACACTTCCATGCTGGCGTTGGACCACGTGCCTGAACATCTGGTGGTCGTCGGCGGCAGCTACATCGGCCTGGAATTTGCGCAGATGTACCGGCGCTTTGGCGCAGAAGTGACAGTCATTGAGAAAGGGCCGCGTCTTGTCGCGCGCGAAGACGAAGACGTTTCGGAAGCGATTCGAGAAATCCTGACGCGCGAAGGCATCACCGTGCGAACAAACGCCGAATGCATCAGTTTCGCCAAGCACGAACAAGGCGTATCAGTCGGCATCAATTGCGCCAGCGGCGAACCAGCTTCGATAGGCTCGCACGTGCTACTGGCCGTTGGCCGCCAGCCAAATACTGCTGACCTAGGTTTGGACAAAGCGGGTGTTGCCACGGACGCGCGCGGTTACATCACGGTGGATGACAGCCTGGCGACCAACGTTCCCGGCATTTGGGCGATGGGCGATTGCAACGGACGCGGCGCGTTTACCCACACCGCCTACAACGACTTTGAAATCATAGCTGCCAACCTGCTTAAAGGAGAACAGCGCCGACTCAGCGACCGCATACCGGCGTATGCACTCTACATTGATCCGCCGCTGGGCCGCGTTGGAATCACCGAGCGAGAAGCGCGCGCCAGCGGCAGGCCGCTGCTGATTGGCCATCGTCCGATGACCCGCGTCGGGCGCGCCGTCGAAAAAGACGAAACACAAGGGTTCATGAAAATCATCGTGGACGCGGAAACGCGCCGGATTCTGGGCGCAGCAATTCTTGGCCTCAGTGGCGACGAAGCGATTCACGGCATTTTGGATATCATGAATGCGAACGTTCCTTATGAAGTGCTGGAACGTGCCGTGCCGATTCATCCAACCGTTTCCGAACTGATCCCGACCGTGCTGAATGAGCTTCGCCCGATTGAGAAAAAGTAAAATAGCAATTGAGCGTATCAGGTCAGATGAACTATTGATCGGCAATTCTGATTGTCACCGGATTTGTCGGCGGCGCATCGCTTAACATTAGCGTCACCGGCACATCCCCCTTGCCGCGTAATGTCCGGGGAAGTAAGACATTGATCTGATCAAGGCCAACAAATCCCGGCGTGGCAAACAAAAATCCTTCCTGTTGAATGTCGCCGAATTGGACGTTCAGGGATTGGGCTGAGCCTTGCGCGACGAATCCCGTCCCGTAAAGCACCAGGTAAACGCTTTCATTGTCCGGCAGACGAATCGGACGAGGCACAATGTTCCCTCCTCCATCGCGATCAAATATAGCTTCTTCATTGCGCGAGCCATCGCTGCCAATGCGCAGCACGTATCCGGCAGGCACACCGCGCCCGCTGGTATCGGCGGTGAACAGGCGCGGCGAGCGCAATGCGATCTGCGCCGCGGTGGTAGCCACGGTGTTGTCATTGATCTTCACCGTGATCGTCGCCAGGCCAGGCTGCGCGCTGTATGGAATCAGGAAGTTGACCTGATTGGGCGAAACGAAAAAGAGCGGCGCATCATTCGTTTGCCCATACGAATCCTTGAAGGTGATTTTTGTTCCGGCCAGCGTAGTTGGAAGCGGCAGAGATTGCGCAGCAGCGATCTGGCTGGCAAGCCCTACGCCGAACATCGCCACGATTTGGCCGGAGGTTAAATCCGCGCTGTAATCCGCTGATGAAACCACGGCTGGTGAATTCCCTGGCTGTTGCGTAATCACCAAATGCCGACTGGCGGCGACAATCGTCCCAACGCGAAAAGTACCTGGGTTTGCCGCAACCGAGTAATGCACCACGCCTGAGCTAGTGCCTGCCAAGCCGGATGTGATTGTGATCCACGGTGCCGTGGTTGTGGCCAGCCAAAGACAAGAGCCGCCTGACTGCACATTGATGTTCAGGCTTCCAAACGCCGGGTTTGCGGTGAGATTGTTGCGCAGCGGCGTAGTGTTGAACTCGCAGTTTCCAGCAGAGGCTTCAGTCAACGTCAGAACGTAGCGGCTGGTCTCCGGGTTCAGTGAGTTGTTGGACGCGACTTCAATCAGGTAATCGCCATCGGATGGCAGCGTGGCAAATCCATTTTGAGGCGCACGGACATTCGTCAAAAAGAACTCCTGCGCTTCCAGCCGCCAACTTAAACTCAGACTTTCGTCCGCATTGATCGGCAATACCCAGGCGCGCAACGATGCTTCAGCCGAACTGAGCGTAAGCGCGATCTTTTGTCCCGCGCGGCCACGAAATCTGTACTGTTTGACCGCGCCGCTATAGCCAAGGATCGAGCGACAATTTGTCAGCAGCGAATCGCTGATGGTCTGGCCTACATTTAATGCCGCCACCGAACAAAGTGTGCCGATGGGTTCTTGCGTGATGGTGACGGGCTGCCCTGCGACTGTTACCGTTCCGGTGCGTGATTCGTTTCCGATTTTGATGCTGTTGAATTTGAAAGCGACGGTCTGCGGCCCTGTTGCGGAATACTCCAGGCCGCGTTCTGGGAATTCGATCCACGGCGAATTGCTTTTGACCAGAAACGGACAGCCGAAACCCGTGCCGACAAAAATGCCTTGCGGAAACGGTGTGCCGTAATACACGTCGCTCGGTTTCACTGAGACAGTCGTAGGCGTCACGCGGAAACCACATATCGGGTTTTGCTTCACGACGTAGCGCGTATTGCCGATCAGGATTAAGCCTTCTCGCGGACCTACGCCATTGTTATCCGCGATGGTTGGGTTTGGCGCTACGGTGAAGCTGAGCGTGCCGTTGCCGATGCCATTTGTCGTTGAATTGAACGTGAGCCAGGGGACATTGGTCGTGGCCGTCCATGAACAATCCGGCGGTCCGGCGATGTTCAGCGTGCCAGCGCTTCCCTCGGCAGGAAACACCGATGCGGGTGTGGACGGCGATGCTGTCAGCGAGTAAAAGCAACCGCGATCTATCTGCAAGCGGTAGGTGCCAACTTCCTCCGAAAAGAACGACGTTGCCTCAATTGTGTAAACGCCGCTTGAGGGAAGCGTCAGCGGGAGGCTGGTAACGTCCGG
>CAZXHW010000769.1:0-4141 GCA_964639915.1 uncultured Heliomicrobium sp. | reverse complement strand
AACGGAATGTTTCGTCCGGGATTTTTCACTTCGCCTGCCGCCATAGGCATATTGTTCCAGCCATCGTATCCCCACAAAGCCGCCAGCATTGCGACGCCAAACACCGAAAGGCCTGTCCATTCTGCGGTGCCAGTCGGCGTCGCCAGATTTGACCAGTTCGCAGACGGCGCAAAAAAGAAAACTCCGATGATCAGCACTGCCAGCCCTGCAACTTTCAACACGGTCAGGGCCGATTGCACTTTGCCACCGAAAGCGACCGTCAAACAGTTGATCGCCGAAAGCAACAGTATTGCTCCCACCGCGACAACTGCTTTCGAACCAAATTGCCAGTTGATCGTCTGCCCCAGAAACCTAAACGTTCTGGAAGCCCAGACGTGATTCAGTGGCACAAATGCCGAAAGGAATATCGCAAACCCCGCACCCAAACTGGCAATCGAAGCGCTGCCCGCCACAATGAATCGCGACCAGCCAAACAGAAAGGCCGAAGCTTCGCCATACGAATGCCGCAGATACACATATTCTCCGCCAGCATGCGGCAACATCGCGCCAAGTTCGGCATACGTCAGTGCGCCAGCCAACGACAGGATTCCCGCCGCTACCCAAGCCAGCAACACCAGTTTGGGCGTGCCGACTTCCTGCGCCATCACGGCGGCTTTCAGAAAGACGCCGGAACCAATGACTGTGCCGATCACCAGCGCAGTCGTATCGGTCAAAGTTAGACCTCGAATCAGTTGATTCTTTGCTTCAGACATTTTGTGCTTCTCAGAAAGGTTGGAGATAAAACCGGCAAAAGCCTTCAAACCGCTGCTTTACCGAAATACGCGGGCAAGCTTCTACGACTCTTTTGCTACTGTCAATTCCTGTTTGGCCCGGAACTTAAAAACTGAGAGCGGCAACCAGCGCTGAACCGATTGCCGCTCATTGAATTGGATAAGCCGTACCTGATTATTTCGCCAAGCTGGCGAAGCGTTCGCGGAACGATTGCACGTCCATCGCAGCAGCTTTGGCCAGAGTTTCCAGCCAGGCTTCGTCGGCGAAGTCTTTGGCATTCAGACGAACCATGTAATCGCGGGCGACGTGGTAACTTTCCGTCGTCACATCCACCGGGCGTAGTTTGCCTTTGCCCGTTTTCGGATCGAACAATTCGCTGAGTGCCATAGGAGTGAAATCGCCGTTTTGCATTGTAATTAAGCAAGACGACCCGCCAGCCTGCAAATGCTTCACAGCCGCGTAGCCCAGATCGCGCGCCATATCTTCATCCAGCGGAATCGGCCGAGCGCAGCGCAGTTCGTAGCCAATCGTTTTGTCTACGATCGTTGGTTTAATGCCCCGCTTTTCCAGACGCCGTTCGACTACGTTTTTAACTTTGCGGCCGAGATCAATTTCAGCGACGCGAATGTTGCCTTGGGCATCACGATCAACATCTTCCAGGTCTTTCACTTCATCAGAGCTGAAGCGTTCAGCCAGCGCTTCAGAAAGCAAGACCACACCGTGATTTTTACCCATTGCCCGGCGCTTGATGATCGTGCCTTCGACAATGTCGCAGATTTCGTCCAGCGTGATGGTCTGGCTCGGAAACTCTTCGGGAATGATCGTGCAAGTCGCGCTGGCAGCAACGCCTATGCCCAAAGTCAGGTGACCAGTCGGACGCCCCATTGTCACACCCAGATACCAGCGACCAGTCGTTTTGGCGTCTTCCATCAAGCTGGCCACAATGCCGACGCCGGTTTGCCGCGCGCTTTCGTAACCGAGCGACACAAGCGGATCGGGTAGCGGCAAATCGTTATCAATGCTTTTCGGAATCTGCACGACTTTGATCGCGCCTTCGGATTTTTGCTCGACGGCCAACGCACTGGCGACCAGATCGTCTCCGCCGATGGCGACCAGAGCTTCGATTTCCAGTTTCTTCAGTGCCGCGATGGTGTGCTGCAACGCTTGTTCGTCTTTGGCCACATTGAATCGCGAAGTGCCAAGCTGACAACCGCCTTCAGTATGAATGCGGGAAACGTCGTCGGTCTTCAGTTCATGCTGCTCATCAGTGTATCGCTGCGCCAGCCATTCAAATCCATCGTGAATGCCAATTGGCGTGATGCCCGCATCAATTGCCGCCAAAGCTGCCGCAGCAATTGCGCCGTTTACTCCAGGAGCAGGGCCTCCGCCAACTAAAATGCCAAGTTTTTTAATTGCCATAATCTTTTCCAGTTCGCGGTTCGCAGTTCACGGTTCGCAGCACAGGGAAAACACTGTGAGCAGCGAACTGTGAGCAGCAAACTAGGCGAATCTCTTTTTCAGTTCCTCAACGGTCAGATTTCCGGCTTGAGCCAGTTGCTCTGCCCAATCCGCCTGGTCGAAGTCCGTGTAATCCAGCCGCAGCATGTATTGACGCGCGACCCTGTAATTTTCGCTGTTGATGCTGACGTTGCGAACAACGGTTTTGCCCGTATTCGGGTCGCGTATGTCAGCGAACAGTAATGGAACCAGTTGACCGTTTTGAACGCTGACCATTGCTCCGCTGCCACCACTGAGCAAAAACCGAATCGCCGAATTGCCTAGTTCGCGGCAGTACGCCATATCAAAAGGAATCGGATCGCAGCAGCGAACTTCATAGCCAATATTTTTGTTGCTGATCGAAACGCGCAAGCCGCGTTGTCTGAATCGGCCTTCGATTTCGACTTTTACTTTTCGCGCCAGATCCACTTCGGCAAAGCGAATGTGGCCGTGGTCGTCTTTTTCCACATCCTGCAAATCGGCCAGTTCTTTCGGGTCAAGCTTTTCAATCACGCCTTCGGCCAGCACCGCTACACCATATTGTTTACCCATCGCGCGGCGTTTGATGATCGTGCCTTCGATGATGTCGCAGATATGGGCGAACGGAACCGTTTCGTGTTCGAACTCTTCGCGAATCAGCGTCAATGTCGCACCGGCGGCTTTGCCAATTCCCAGAGCCAGATGTCCTGCCTGCCGTCCCATTGCCACCACGATGTACCAGCGCCGCGTCGCTCGCGCGTCTTCCATCAAGTTCTGAACCAGTTCAGCGCCGACGTGTCGAGCCGTTTGAAAGCCAAACGTCGGAATGTGCGGAGGCAGCGGCAAATCGTTATCAATCGTTTTCGGCACGTGAACCGTGCGGATGTTCGACCAATCCGCTACCGTCGCCGAAGATTTCGCCGTGTCATCGCCGCCGATGGTCACCAAATGCGTGACGCCCAATCCGTTCAACGTGTCCACCACGGCCTGCATCTTTTCATCCGAACTGGTCGGATTTTCACGGGCTGTGCCCAGCACCGAACCTCCGCGAAAGTGAATGCGCGACACGTCGTTTATCGAAAGCGGACGCGCGCACGATGGATCACGTTTGACCAGATGCCTGAAGCCGTCCTGAATGCCCAGCACCTCAAAGCCTTCGTTGATGGCTTTGACCGTTGCTGAGCCAATAACCGAATTGATGCCGGGAGCAGGTCCGCCCCCAACTAAAATCGCAAGTTTTCCTGCGGATGCCATAAATCTTTCTCCTGAAATGGCACAGAGCCGGAAGCGATCGCAACCGGAATGGCCAGCTTCATTTATGTTTGTTTTGATATGAAGGTGAAGTAAGCCGGGATTGTAGCGGAGCAAATTTGGTTTGACCAGTTCAGCATTCATTAGCAGAATGAATCAAGGGAATCACAACGATAAATCATAAGCAGGTGATAAGCAGTAAAGCTGCTGAAATCAGTGCAAAAGAACCTATTGACCCACTGCGCAAGCGAGAGTATGGTGCCTTTGTTACGTAACAACTCCAGTATGGAACTGGCGGTGCGCGGCAACCGAAAAGCGTCGCGATCAGATTAACGCTGGGATCTGACCAGCCCCTTCAAAGGAGGTGCTGCATACAATCAAATTCACAACTTAATCCGAATACGAGACGTTGAAAAACGTCATTACTGCGTCTCCTGACGCAGATGCAAAAATCAAAAAGAGCCTGCTGAGCACGAAAATGTTTGGCAGGCTCAAATCGTTTATGGCCCCGGCTTTTCGCCGTGCTCTTTCACTTTTTCCGCCGTGCCTGTTAAAAGGGCGTTATGCGCACACTCGACATCTTCATTCTCTTTGCCTATCTGATTGGCACAGTTCTTTTTGGCTCGTGGTTTTCGCGGCGACA
>CAZXHW010000768.1:0-4142 GCA_964639915.1 uncultured Heliomicrobium sp. | reverse complement strand
CTGGTCAATGAGGCCTATATGCGTCTAGTGGATTGGAAAAATGTCGAGTGGCAGAGCCGTGCCCACTTTTTCGGGATGGCGGCACAGATCATGCGACGCATTCTGGTGGATTTCGCCCGCACTCAGCAAAGGGAAAAACGCGGAGGCCGCGCGCTCGTGGTTTCACTGTCAGAAGCATTGGACATCGCACATGAACAAAGACCCGACCTGGTGGCGCTCGACGACGCGTTACAGGCGCTGGAGAAACTCGACCCGCGACAGGCCCGGGTCGTGGAACTTCGTTTCTTTGCCGGGCTGAGTTTGGAGGAAACGGCTGAGGCGATCGGCGTTTCTTTCAATACCGTCCGGCGCGATTGGAGCGTGGCGGAGGCCTGGCTTTACCGTGAATTGAGTAAGGGGGCGTCGGATGACTCCTGAAGAACACCAGAGGGTCGGGCAAATATATTGCGATGTACTGGACCTGGAACCTTCCGCGCGTCAGACCTTTCTCGATGGAGCATGTGGCGATAACGACACTCTGCGCCGCGAAGTTGAATCGCTGCTTCGTGCTCACGATAAGGCTGGCGATTACTTTGCCGCACCCGCCATGGAAATCGCCGCAGACCTTTACGCCCAGCAAAACAGCTCATCACTGATTGGACACAATCTTCATCATTACCAGGTGTTATCCCTGATCGGTTCGGGCGGAATGGGGGAAGTTTATTTGGCGCAGGATACGCGCCTTGGACGGAAGGTGGCGCTGAAGCTCCTACCGGCAGTCTTTACTGGAGATCGAGATCGGCTGCGCCGCTTCGAGCAGGAAGCCCGCTCGGTCAGCGCGCTTAATCACCCCAATATCCTCACCATCTACGAAGTCAGCATCACCAGCGAGACGAAATACATCGCCAGCGAATTTATAGACGGCCAGACGCTGCGCGAACTAATGCCTGGCGGCAGGCTCGGACTGAGCGAGTCGCTGGACCTCGCCCTGCAAATCGCCGCGGCGCTTTCGGCGGCACACGAAGCGGGAGTCATTCACCGCGACATCAAACCAGAAAATGTCATGCGGCGGCGCGACGGCATCGTCAAAGTCCTGGACTTCGGGCTGGCCAAATTGACCGAGTCGCAGAACTCGACCGAATCCGATTCCAGGTCGGCGGCGCTTCAGAAAATGACGACCGAGGCGGGTCGTGTGCTCGGCACGCCGCAATACATCTCTCCTGAACAGGTGCGCGGTCAGAAGGCCGATGCGCGCAGCGACATCTTCTGTTTGGGCATCGTCCTGTATGAAATGCTCAGCGGTCAACCACCATTTGAGGGCGTGAATGCCATTGAAGTGATGGCCGCGATTCTCAACCGTGATCCCGCGCCACTCAAACAGCATGACGCCAGCACGTCGGATGAATTACAGCGCATCGTCAGCAAAGCGCTCGACAAGAATCGGGAAGCGCGTTACCAGACCGCCGGAGAGTTGATTGAGGATCTGAGGAACCTGAAGGAAGAGCTGGCATTTACCGCGAAACTCGAAACAAAGGCTGCCACGACTTCCACCGTGAAGGCCCTCCCTACTACCTCCAGCACAAGCATTGTTTTTGGCGAGATCAAACGGCATAAAATTGCCGCGCTCATTGCGCTGCTAGTCCTGATTGCTGCGGCCGCAAGCTTCGGCTTTTACTGGTATGCGCAAAATTCCGGGGATACGATTGATTCCATTGCGGTCTTGCCCTTTGCCAACCAGAACAGCGCCGGGGAGGCGGAATATCTCTCTGACGGTTTAACCGAAAGTATCATCAACAACCTGACACAGCTTCCTGATCTGCGCGTGATCGCCCGCAACTCGGTTTTTCGTTATAAAGGCAAAGAGACCGATCCATTGAAGGCCGGACAGGAATTGCGCGTGCGCGCAGTAGTGACGGGACGAGTGGTGCAGCGTGGCGAGAGTCTGATCGTTGGTGTAGAGGTGATGGACGTACAAGAGAACAAACAGCTCTGGGGCCAGCAATACAACCGCAAACTCGCCGATGTGTTTGCGGTCCAGGAAGAGATCGCGAAGGAGATCTCTGAAAAGCTGCGCTTGAGACTGACCAGCACGGTGAGGCAGCAACTGGCGAAGCACCCGACCGAGAACCTCAAAGCGTTTCAGTATTACACACAGGGAAGGGTGTATAGCAATCGCCGAACCCGCGAGGATTTACTCGCGGCCGTCCGGTATTTCGAACAGGCGATTAAGGAAGATCAGAATTATGCCCTTGCTTACGCTGGTTTGGCGGACGCGTACACCAACCTGGGATTTCGTGGCTACATTGCGCCCGATGAAGGACGCCGTAAAGCGGGAGATGCCGCGCAAAAAGCTCTCGCACTGGATACAACCCTGGCCGAAACCCACGCCGCGCTCGGTCAGTTCTACACCTATTTTTCTCCCTATAATTTCTCACTGGGAGATGGTGAGTTGAGACGCGCAATTGAACTCAGCCCAAGCTCGGCAACCTCTCATGCCTATCTAGGGGTTTCGCTTTTGCGGCAGGGCCGATTCGACGAGGGCTTGGAGATATCACTGAAAGCCCACCAGCTTGACCCCCTCTCACCAGCGGTTGCCTACTCATCGCCTTTGGCTTACTACCTTAAACGAGACTATAGACGAGCGCTCGAATTATTGCGGAATGTCCATCAGTTGGGCCCGACCTTCACCGCCCACACGGAAATTGGGATCTACATTCAAAATCGGTTATTCGACGAAGCCCTGGCCGAATTGGAGAAGGCGAAACGAGAACGGGAAAATGACCCGATCCTGATTCACGCGACGGGGCGCGTTTACGCGGCGCAAGGAAAGCGCGCGGAAGCGTACCAGATCATCAAAGAACTCGAAGGCATGTCAGGAGCGAGCCTGAGTCAGGCACAGTGGATTGCCAAAATCTATGCGGACTTAGGAGAGAAGGAGTTGGCCTTGTCGTGGCTGGAGCGTGGCTTAACGGCGGAGGCAATCGCTTCTTTTTTCAAAGACGAGCCAGTCTGGGATCCACTCCGCAGCGACCCGCGCTTCAGCGATTTGCTGCGACGTATGGGCCTGCCGTAGTCAACAGATAGGCATTCCGTGGACATTCAGCAACGACTCGTTCGCGTTTCCCTGGATGTTGTTATAACCCGATCCACATAAATCAAAAGAGCGCAGAGTCTTTACGATCTCTGCGCTCTTTCTGCTATGGTGCTTTAGTTGAGAAAAAATGGTTGCGAAACGCTAGTCGTTACCGTTGCTGCCCGGTATTTCCCACGGCCGTTTCCTGTTTGAACATCGGCGGGCATTTCAGCATCAGCTCCTTGTCGCGCCGCCGCATTTCTTTTTTCGACGGCCATTTCAGTTTGCCGAGTTCCTCATCACTGTAATACGGAACTGTGAAAACCCCTCGGTCAGACCGCAAAGCTTCGCCAGACAGTTTGTCCACAATTACCCAGTCAAAATTCACCAGCAGTTTTTTCTTGTCTTTGCTGCCGTCAGGATTTTGTGGATAACCGATTTTTGTGATGATGAATGACGGCAGTTCGGATTCTGCCGCAGCAGAAATGTCGCCCTTCTTTGCGCCAATCCAGCCGCTGGGACCGGCGAACGTGTTCTTGTCTTTGTTTTTCGGCATAAACGGAAACATCTTACCGACAAAACCAAGATACTGTTGGGCAAAAGTATCTTTGAACGCGTGGTTGTGAAACAGCGCCAACGATGCAGGTGCGCGGTTCATGTTGACGGGCCTGTATTGACGATTGTCTCCGGGCTGACCGGCAACCATGGTGACCATGGCCATGTCCTTGTCATAGCCCAAATAACCACCGCCTTCGCTGCGCTCATTCTGAAGATCCAGCGACACGTTCCAGCCAACCGTATCCATAAAGCCCGGCACTTCCAACGAGCGGTGGAAAATCAGCAACCGGCTGAGCTGAATATTGGTCAGCTTATTTGGATCAACGCGCTCTGTATAAGCCATCTTCTCCTGGTTGATCATATTGCGGAGCCGTCTGACGGTTCGGAACAAGCCATTGCTGTTGGCAACCGCAATTTCCCTTTCCAGTTCTTTGACCAGATCGTTGTGGCTGCGCTCGACAATGCGATCAATCGGGATATCTTTGACTCCCGCAACCAATGCCTTGCGGTCAAGCAGCAGCTTGATCTCTTC
>CAZXHW010000767.1:0-4143 GCA_964639915.1 uncultured Heliomicrobium sp. | reverse complement strand
CAATCGCGGCGGCGGTGTGGTTGTGGACACGTTCTGGGACTTACCGCATACACGCGAGTTGATCGAACAATATTCGCGCGTTTGGCGGCAACCTGCTCAGCGTGTGGTCAATACCCATAACAACGGCGATCATTGCTGGGGCAATCAGCTTTTCCCGCAAGCGGAAATCATCGGTCACAAGCTTTGCGCAGCGGCATTCGCGCATGAAAATCCGGCGATGATGCAAATGCTGCGTGGCGCCGTTGGCATGGGTGACCCTGCGATTGAAGCTTTGGCGCGTGCTTTGTCTGATTGGGATTTCATAGGGATTGAACTGAAGCCGCCAACCACGCTGATAGAAGATCGGCTTGATCTCGATCTGGAAGGTTTGGCGATTGAATTGATTTATGTCGGGCCCGCCCATACGGCTGGCGATGTGATTGTACATTTGCCGCAGCAGCGAGTTGTGTTTGCTGGGGATGTGCTGTTTCGGCTTTGCACGCCGATTGGCTGGGAAGGAACGTTTGCCGGTTGGATGAATGCGCTGGACAAAATTGCCGAGCTTCAGCCGGAAGTGGTTGTGCCGGGCCACGGACCGCTTTGTGATGCGAAAGGCGCACTGGAATTGAAAGCGTATCTGACTTACGTTCTGTCCGAATCGCGAGGGAATTTTGATGCCGGACTGACTGCGATTGAAGCCGCCAAACGGATTGACTTGGGGCCATATTCAAGTTGGACCGAGCCGGAGCGAATCTTGTTTAGCATTGAGCGTGCTTATCGCGAATTTCGCGGCGAACCATTTAATAAACCAATAGATGCTTTATCAATCTTTCGTGGCATGCACGAACTGCGGCAGCATTGGGCAAACGCCTGAATGCTTGAGTCGTGTGAGTGCCGCTTGAATAAAGCACACACTGATTATCAAGAGGCTAGCTATGAGTTCATCAAATCATGTTGGGAGTATTGTCACCTTGTTGGGAAGTGGTTTGGTTGGAGCGCTGTTTTCCCGCAAACAAAACCTTGGCGGTTCCAACGCGCGGTTGCACGATTTGGAAAAAGAACTGGAAACCGCGAAAGGCGAAGCCTATGTTCAGCACGAAATTCTAAGTTCGCTGCAAAGCCAGTTGGAAAAATCCGCCGAACAAATCAAAGCCCGCGATGCCAAAATCGCCGAACTTGCAAGTAAAGCCGAAGCTTCAACCGACTCAATCACAGAGTTGAATGCCAGAAAAGCCGAAATCGAAACCTTGAAGGCTGAGTCTGAATCCTTGCGCTCAAAGCTTGCAGAAGCTCAAGCTGAAGCTGAGGCCGCGGCGAAAGCGGAAACTGACTCGCTGCGCTTGAAACTGGCTGAAGCCGAAGCCGCGCTCCAATCCGCAGCCGCAAAACCTGCCGAGCCTGATCCGGCTATGCTCGGTGAAGTTGAATCGCTTAGAAAAACCGTGCTCAGCCAAAACACGGATGTTGCCAAATTGCTTGAGCGCGTGAAAGAGCTTGCGCCGTTAAAGCTGCAAATCACCGACCGTGATTTGCGGCTGCGCCAATTGGAAACCAAACTTGCTGAGGCTGAAAAGGTCAGAGACGCCGTCCAAGCCAAAGTTGGCGGTTTGCTGGCAACCAAAGAAGACGAAATGGCCAACCTGAGAGACAGGTTGGCCGAACTGGAAACTGCCGCGACCACGCAAACTAAACGAATTTCTGAACTTAGCGAATTGGCTGCTCATCATGAATTCATGCTCGGCGAAAAAGATTCGCTGATTTCCGACCTGCAATCTCAACTCAGCCAAATTGAACCATCTGACCCGGATCAAAGCTCCGCACTACGCGACAAAGACGCCGCAATTTCGCTGTTGCAGCTTCGCGTCAAAGAACTGGAACCGCTGACCGCACAACTGGCCGAGCGCGATTTGAAACTGCGACGCCTGGAAGAAGCGTTGGAAGAATCCGGAGCTTCGACTGCGGAAGCCGCGGAAAATCTGGAAAGGGAAGCTGAGAAGGACGCCGAAATTGCGCGCTTGCAAGCCCATATAGCCGAATTGGAATCAGCGCGATTGAAGGTTGCTTCTGAACTGGCAGCGTCAGTCCATAGCGAAGACGGAAGCGGCAAAGATGGAGAAGTTGCCCGGTTGCGCGCACGAGTGTCAGAACTGGAGCCTTTGCAAGCGCAGCTTTTCGCTCGCGACGCTCGATTGATTGAGCTTGAAGCGCGATTGCAATCTGCCATTCGCGACAAAGAAGCGGAAACAAAACACTTTAGCGCGTTGGTTGCTGAACTGGAACCTTCGGGCGTTCGCGCCGAAGCCGCCGAAGCTCGGCTGAAAGAATTGGAAGAACGTCACCGAACAACTGTGAACAATCTGGAAGTCGAAATCAGCGGCTTGCGCATCAAACTCGCCAGCCTTGAAGGCACACGCGAATTGCTGGATGACTGCCTGGCAAAACTCCACGCCGTAGAAGCAAAGACTGAAGACAGGTAGTTTTCTTATTAGCGCGATAATTGCAGGCTTTTCTTTGAGCCGTTATAGTTTTGGCGATGCACACTCATCCACGCGTTACGAAAAGCCTTGAAACGGCAAACAACGGAATTATCTTTTTACTGGCCTGCTGTTTGTTGCTTGTGCTGCAATTTCAACCGGCTTTTGCTCAACGCAATCAGTCAGCAAAACCGCCTGCCACCGTCGAACAGTATTACAAGCTTGGACTTGCCGCTTTGCAGCGAAACAATCCTGCGCAAGCCGTTGTTTCGCTAAAAGCAGCAATTAAGCTGCAACCAGATTTTGCTGAGGCCCATAACGCTTTAGGAACAGCACTGGGACAGCTTGGCCAAAGCGATGAAGCGCTTCACGAATTTCGGCAGGCCATCACGCTTCGTTCGGATTTTGCCGAAGCGCATGCCAATCTGGGCTTGGCTTTGCAGCAAAAAGGGCAAGTTGCCGAAGCGGTCAACGCCTTTCGCTCGGCGCTCAATGCGCGCCCGGATTTTGCGGAAGCCCATAGCGCGCTTGGATTTGCGCTCGGCCAGACGGGAAACATCGCTGCAGCCATTTCAGAGTTTGAAGCGGCCATCAAACTCAAGCCGGGTTTTCACGAAGCGCATTTCCGGCTCGGTGTCACGCGATGGTTTGCCGGTCAGTTTGCTGAAGCCATTCCTTCATTGCGCGAAGCCACGAAACTGAATCCCAAACATTTTGAATCGCGGTATTACCTGGGCGTCTGCCTGCAAAAAACAGGCGAAATTGCGGCGGCGATTGATGAATTGCGCCAAGCCGTCAAGCTTGCGCCGAAAGTCGCCGACGGATTCAACGCGCTTGGCTTGGCGCTGTACGTTGACGAAGATACGGATAATGCTATCGCCGCTTTGCGCGAAGCTATTCGATTGAAACCAGATTTTGTCGAAGCGCGCAATCAACTGGGGCTGACCTTTATCCAGAAACGCGATGCTGCTGCGGCGGTGGCAGAGTTCGAAGCTGCGCTAAAGCTTGATCCGAACAATTCCGTGACGTTGAACAATCTTGGGTTGGCGCTGATTCAAAAAGCTGATTATGTTGCAGCGATTGACGTGTACCGCCGCTTGCTGGCCGCGAATCAGAATGAAGCGGAAGCTTGGTACAACCTGGGTGTGGCGCTGAAATACAAGGACGATTTTGCCAGAGCGATTGACGCCCTGCGCCGCAGCATCGCGTTGCAGCCCTCGCTTCACGAAGCGCATTACACGCTCGGCATCACCTTGATGCAGCAGAGCAAGCTGGATGAAGCCGTTGAAGCTTTTCGCGGCGCTGTTGTAGCTAAGCCGGATTTTGCGCAGGCACATTACACACTCGGCACTGCGTTACAGCAGAAAGGCGAACTTGATGCGGCGATTGAATCTTTCAGGACAGCGATCAAGATCGCACCGCTCACTCCCGAAACGCACAACACGCTTGGCAATGTATTACGGCAAAAAGGCGATATGACGGCGGCTCGCGCTGAATTTGCCGAAGCTGCGAGACTGAACAAGTTGAAAGCCGACAACCAGGCGGCAACTTTCGACACCAACACCGGCATTCAAAAGCTCAAGCAGGGAAATCTAGCGGCGGCCATCAGCTTGTTTGAATCGGCGATCAAGAAGGACGACAGCTATGCTCCGGCACATTACCAGCTTGGACTGGCGCTCCGGAAGAAAGG
>CAZXHW010000766.1:0-4145 GCA_964639915.1 uncultured Heliomicrobium sp. | reverse complement strand
TGATTACGCCCAAGCAGCGCTACTGCGATGCCTGCAAAGCCATACACTGGCGAAAACCCGTCTTAATAACGATAGCGATAACCTAGGACTTCGCCTATTCCTACCATTCCAGCCAACGCTCCGGACAAAGACATCGCCAAGACAATCTGCCGCTGAACGTTGATGCCGCCGTATTCCGCCGCCGAAGGGCTCATGCCGACGGCGCGAATCTCATAACCCCATTTCGTTTTCCACAGAAATACCCAGACCAGAAAACATGCCAACAGCGCCAGAAGAAAAGCCACGCTGAGCGGAATCCGTTCGGGGAAGTTGATTCCCAGCGGCGACAATAGCGTCGAAAATCGAGCGATATGCGCTTGTTCGGCAATCAGCTTTGTCTCCATTATCTGATCGCCGGTTTCCTTGTAGCGGCTTTGCGTCAGGTAACTGACCAAGCCCACGGCGATGAAATTCAACATGATCGTGTTGATGACTTCGTGCGAACCGAAGCGCGCTTTTAGAACTCCGGGAATCGCTCCCCACAATGCGCCAGCTAGCATCGCGGCAATCATTGCCATCGGAATCAGCACCCACCCCGACCAGCCGCCAAAGGTAAAACCGATCCAAGCCGCCGCAAACGCTCCGACAGTCAACTGCCCTTCCGCGCCGATGTTCAGCAAGCCACATTTGAACGCCAGCGAAACTGCCAGCCCCGTAAAAATCAACGGAGTAGCATTGAACAGCGTGTATCCCCAGTTATCCCAGGTAAAAGTTCCGTTGGCTTCGAACAGCCCAAACGCGCTGGAAATTAGCAACCGGTACACGGTAAAGGGGTTGTCCCCTATCGCCAGCACTATCAAACCGCCAATAACAAATGCGGCAGCAACGGCGATTAGCGGGAAAAGCAGTTCACGGAAGAGAGTTTTCATAAGCTCAATGTCCCGGGCCAAGAAAAACTGCGTTCAAAAACATCACGTTCAAACCGTCCATAAAGGCGCGGTAGTTGGGGTCTTCAGCAAAGCCAACGACGTTGCCGCGTCCAACGCGCGAATGAATCAGGTAAGCTTTGTTAGGAAGTTGTTTGCGGGCGTCATCCCACATAAAGCCGCTGGCGAAGAATTTGTCTTCCGGTTGGTAAACCGCGACGTTTGTACCTCGATCCAGTTTGACCAGTGAAAAAATACGATTGCTGTCTACCATCACGGTTGTCGTATCGCCATAGCCAAATCCAAGCCAGTGCGAAGCATCCACGCGAACACGAAGAATCGCTCCTGAAGTAGTGCTGGGGAATTCGTCAGCAGGCTCAATCGCTTTTTCAACCGGATCGGGTTTGGAAGCGTCGTCTTTTTTCTCGCCTTTGGGGTCAGGCTTTTCACGCTTTTCGCGTTTGGTTGCCAGCAAGTTTACTTTCTCATCCGCCAGCCAGTTTGTCGCACCTGCCACTCCAATCAAGGTCCCGCCTCGCTGTACCCACTCGCGCAAGCTTGCGCCGTCGCCGAGCATTTGGCTGTAATTGCCATCGGGAAGAACCAGCACGTTGTATTTGCTCAAATCGGAAAACCGTAATTGGTCAGTGCGGATGGTTGTCACAGGATACCCGTATCGCTGTTCAACCAAGTATCGCAACCAGCCAACGGAATTGCCTGAAACCGGTTGGTTATAGGCAATTGCGACTCGCGGGCGTGGCAAATAGTTCACATTCGAGCTGCCGAAGTTCGGACCATCTTCAACCCACGAAGAATCGGTCGAATACACATCCACACCGTGATCAGCGGCCAGCTTCATCATTCGTTCATGCAAATTGGAAGGGTTGTCTTTCAGTTTGATGACCAAGCTTCCGGCTGGAAAATTCGTGCCATTCAGCTTAAAGCCTTTGTCGTAACTGTGAACGCGCACGTCTTGCCGAAACAAATCCGCCAAAGCCGACGCTGCAGATTGCGTTCCCCACGAGATCAGGTAAGCCAGCTTCGCCGGTCCACCGCGCATCTGACCTGCCGGTTTCGGCAGTTCTTTCAACACAGTCGCCTGCGCGCTTGAGGCCTGTTCGGCGACATAACACTGCACATCGAACAAAAACGGCAGTGACCAACCAGTTACGTCATAAAACTCTTCTGGCTGACGAAGCTTGTTACGGCGACGCTGTTCGTCCAGAAATTCCTTATCCTGATCTGTCTGTTTATCCATCAGCGTTTTCAGCAAACGCTTTGTGGGCTGAGCCAGCGAAACAACAAAGCTGCCTGCAGGAAAATCTCGCGCTTGCAATTGGCCATCGCCGTAATCGCGCGTTTGCGGATTGCTAAAAGCAGCATCAGCGCGCTTCACTTCAATTCCAGACATCATCAGCGTCGCAGCCAACCGAGCCGCACGGTTTGGATCGCTTCCCGGCGTGAAGATGTATTCCTTGATTGTATCGTTCTTCCCTTCCTCGATTGCAGTACGGCGGTGGTCGTAAAAATGCCTGAGCAACGCTTCACGGTTTTTGGCTGTGCTTTCCACAGTCGCCAACGCCGCAATGAAATGATGATGCACGGAATCGCGATACAGCATTGTCGTTTGGTCATCACGATTGGCAACCAAACCCCGCACGCTGGCTTGTTCATACGTCATCCCGATGGAGCCATGAAACAGAGGCCAGCCTTCGCCATAACCAGGGTAAAACGAGTCGTAACCTTCGCGCGTGAAGTAATCGAACTTGAATTTGTCGAACCAGGCGGCGTTGTTCCGCCCCAATCTGGTCAACCAATCAAGCTGCGTTTTGGTCAGATTCGGATTCCATGGCAACGCGGGCGGCGCGAAATAGAAGCTGCTGTTCGTGCCCATTTCGTGCTGGTCAGCGACAACCTGCGGAAACCATTCCAGGTAGGTTTTCGTTCGTCCGCGCGTTTCCGGCTGGGACTGCGTGAACCAGTCGCGGTTCATGTCGAACAGATAGTGATTCGTTCTGCCACCTGGCCACACTTCATTGTGTTCAGCGGATTGCAGGTCGCCGTCCGGAAAACGCCCTGTGTTCTGGCGAAAGTAATTGATGAAACGGTCGCGCCCATCGGGGTTCTGCATCGGGTCAATCAAGACGATGGAGTTTTTCATCGCCAAAGTAGCGACTTCGTCATTCTGCGCCGCCAGCAAGTGATACGCCGTTATCAGCGCAGAATCCACACTGGAAATTTCGTTGCCGTGAACGCCGCAAATAAACCAGACAATCGAAGGCAGCGAAGTAATCAACGAATTGGCTTCGTTCGTTGTGATCTTTCGCGGATCAGCCAGCTTCTGCATTCCGGCTTTAATTTCTTCGATCTTGGAGATGTTTGCCGCAGAGCCAATGACCATCACGTAAAGCGAGCGCCCTTCCCAGGTTTCTGCATATTTGATTACCTTCAGGCGAGAGCCTGCGGCCTGCTGCAAAGCCGTCATGTACTTTTCGGCTTCGTGGTGCATCGTAATTTTTTCGCCGAAATCGTGGCCGACAACTTTCTTCAGTGTCGGAATCGCCGGGTCATATTTTGCGCCGGGCAGAAACTCAAAGTTCTGCGCTGACACCGCACTAATCACTAGCAATAGATAAATGAATACCAAAGCCAAACGAAGGCCGGAAGGTCGAAACACGTTCTTAAGTTCTCCAAGAATTGAATTTGAATGCGAATTGGCCAGTGAAGTAACACGCCCTCTAAACTGCGTCAAGCATCGGGAATCTCAACCTCTGCCGCCGCTGGAGCGCTGAAAATCAATTGAACCGTTTCCGCCTCCGGCAATCAGCAGGGTGATCGCCATGGCAAACAAGGCCAGCGTGTACTCATAGCCACCGTCATTCAGAAACAGCCCTTTTCCCCAATGCACGCCAAACATTGCGACCCCCATGACGCATGCAATCAGAAACGCTCCGACGCGAGTCATATACCCCAACAGCACCAAAATCCCACCGATAAATTCGGCAAATGCTGCCGCGCCCATCCATGCCCAGGAAGGTTGCAAGCTAAATGGTGCAGGCGCAGCCGTCCAGGTGGCCAGGCCTCTGCCCCCCCAAACGCCAAAAATCTTCTGCGCGCCATGTGCAAAGAAGATGAATCCCAACGCCAGCCGCAGCGGCAAAAAAGCCCAGGTATTGATCGTTGCAGTTAAACGTGCGTTCATTGTTTTACTTCCTTAGAACTCCTACAAACTTTTTATTG
>CAZXHW010000765.1:0-4145 GCA_964639915.1 uncultured Heliomicrobium sp. | reverse complement strand
TAAGCGGCTTCTGCTTTGGCGGCGACGTTGGCGGGAAAGAGCGAATTCAGCCGTTCAAACACTTCCAGGCATTCTTCCGGCTGATTGTGTTCGCATTCAAACACGATGGCTTTCAGATTTTTTGCGCGCTGAACGACATATTCCAGAATTTCCCAGGTGGCGGGCAGAGGGTCAGGCGAATGATTGTCTTCAATGAAGGCGTAGCCTTCGATGTCTGTGAGCGCTCCTCCGGCGACGTGCATTTCCACCACGCGATCCAGCGGAAAGCCGTCCAAGCCTGCCAGCGGCGGCAAATTCCGCGTTTGCTGAAAAATGGCCAGATGCGCCGCATCCAGCACCATTCCGCAATCGGCTTTGTCCGTCACCTGCGCGAAATAATCCAGCAAATGCAAATCGCCCAGGTAAATCACTGCAGGAGGATTTTCGGGCAAAACACTGAAACCCGTTTCGGCTTCGATATGTGTAATGCTTTCCGCCGTTTCCAGCGCTGATTCGCGGCACAGAATGGGCGGCATCAGCATTCCGTGGCCACGTTCGCGCGAAGCGAAATGCCATCGGCCAGCATCACCGCATAACCAGGCAGCATTGATCTCTTTGGCCAGGGCTTTGGTTTGTGCGATCCAAACCGGATCAAGATCAAGCCGCTCTTCCAGATTGACGTCCAGAAAGTGATAGGTCGTGGGCAAGCCATTCGCCGCCCATTGGCGAACGCCCGCATCCAAGCCGCGTTCCAGGTCGCCTCCATACTCATAAAAGTGAACCAGTCCGGGATAATGCTCTTTGACCCAATTCACATCCATGCCTTTGGCGGCAATGTTGAATTCTCCAGACAGGCCTACGCCCAGGCGCGGCAAACTTTTCACGTGTTCTGGGAATTTCGGCATAACGCAGATTGTATGGGTCAAACAGAAACTTTCAAGCAATCGTCAAAAAACAAAAGCGCGAGAGAAGGCCACAATGGCAATCTCTCGCGCTTCAATTTTGGAATCGGCAGACCGTTACCGCTGACTGCCGCCCCCGGATTTCACAGCTTTACCGCCACTCGGCTTGGCAGCGCTGCCAGCGACCGGAGAGAGCCCAGTACCGTTGTTGTAATTCGGGTAAGCGGGCTTCTTGTATTTCGGAAGCGGCTTAGCTTTCAGTTCAGCCAGCGCGACTTCGACAGCTTTTTCAAGCTGCGGGTCGCGGCCTTTGCGCCAGATTGCCGGGTCCAAATCCACTTCGACATCCGCGGGCGTGCCGTAATTTTCGACATCCCACTCACCTTGCAGGTTGTAGAACGCCACACGTGGCGCGCTGATGTATCCGCCATCCATCAGCGGCGGATAATCGTAAATGCCGACCAATCCGCCCCAAGTGCGTTTGCCGACGGTTTTGCCGATCCCTGCTTTGCGGAACAGCCACGGCATCATGTCGCCGCCCGAACCGGCATATTCGTTGATGATCATGACTTTGGGGCCAACGATCGCGCCGACAGGCGTGTTGAAGTCTTCGCCCTCGCGAGTGGCGAATTTGTTATGCACCTGACGACGCATAGCTTCGACAATGTAATCCGCTGCCGAACCGCCGCCGTTGAAGCGTTCGTCAATCACCGCGCCATCCTTTTCAATCTGTGAAAAGTAGTAACGGTTGAAATTGGTGTATCCACCACCGCCAGTGTCCGGCAGATAAACATACGCCAGCTTGCCGCCGCTCAGTTCGTCTACCTTGCGGCGATTGCCTTCGATCCAGTCTAGGTTACGCAATCCGCCTTCGTTGGCCACAGGTACAACCGTGTACTCACGAGCGTTCGAACCATCGGCGTTGGCCGAAACTTTGATCGTCACCTGTTTGTTGGCTTTCGATTCAAAGAAGCTGTAGATGTTTTCCGTTGCCCGAACTTCGCGGCCACTGACGGCAATCAGGTAATCGCCGGTATTAACTTCAACGCCGGGTTGTGTGAGCGGCGCTCGCAATTGTGGATTCCAGTTTTCGCCGTTGTAGATTTTAGCGAAGCGATACCGCCCGTTTTCGACGGTGTAATCCGCACCAAGCAAGCCTGTGGCCACAAAGCTGGGATTCGGTTGATCGCCGCCGAAGGTACGATGGTGTCCGGCGGACATGCCGCCCATGGATTCGCGGAACAGCGCGTTCAGATCTTCGCGGTGTGCGATGCCGTTCAGGTAAGCCTCAAACTTCTTCTTCGTGGCTTCGTAATCCAGACCGTGCAGTTTCGGGTCATAAAAGAAGTCTCGCTGAATGCGCCAGGCTTCGTTATACATCTGCTTCCATTCGGCCTTGGGATCAATGTAAACCTCCATCTCGCCCAGGTTCAGCACACCTTGGCCGGGGGGCGCTGGCGTCATCGTCGGCATGATCGTGTAGCGCGTTGCTGGGCCGAAGCCCTGGCCGACCAGCATCTTTTCGCCGTTTGCCGAAAGGGTGAAGTTGGCAACGCTGTCCAGCACCTTGTCGAACTTTTTCTTTTCAACATCGAACTTATGCAGTGTAGCGCCGGGTTGATTGGCGACGCCTTCGCCCAGGAACAGGATCTGGGCTTTGCCGACGCTCAGGCCAACGTAATTCCGCGCCGGAATTGGCAACGCCAGAATGCGCTGGCCGATGCGGTCAAAATCAATCGTGACTTTGACCTCTTCTTTTTTCGGCGGCCCTTTCGGAGCCTCATCCTTTTTCTCTTCGGCAATCTTCTCTTCGTCGCTTTCCGGTGCCATCGGCGAGCTATCGCCCTTCTTCAACACCACCAGATAAACGCTGCGCGTCACCTGATAAGGGAAGCTGGACATATCCAGCCAGCCTGCGGTCGGTCCGGCATTGGTGCTAGCAGTGAAGTATAAATACTTGCCGTTCTTGTCAAAGTTGGCGAAGCGGGCATCGCTCAGGCCGTCTGTGATTTGCGTGCTCTTGCCAGTTTCCAGCGAATACACGAAAACCGCGCAAAGATGATTCTTTAACTGCTTGGTATAAGTAATCCACTTGCTATCGGGCGCCCAGTTGGGATCGGTCACGCGGTAGGGATTTTCGAAGGTGTTTGTGTCCACCTTAACCGGCGTGCCCTTTTCAATGTCCACGTACCAAAGATTCAGCCGCTTGTCAGTGAAAGCGATTTTCTTGCTATCAGGCGACCATTCGGGCGAATAGAAATAGGAAGGCGGTTCGCCCAAGCTGATCTTTTTGACTTCGCCCATGCCCGATTGTTCGCGCAGGTGCAGCGCGTATTCGCCGGATTCGTCGCTGAAATAAGCGATCCATTTGCCGTTTGGCGACCACGCAGGATACCGCTCTGCCGCGCCGGGCGTGTTGGTCAGGTTGCGCGCGCCACCTTTTTCGACAGGCACGCTGATGATTTCGCCACGCGCTTCAAACACGGCGCGAGCTCCGGTCGGCGACAAAGCCAGATTGGAAATGCGGCCCGCGACCTTTTCAAAGTGGCCACGAACGCTGGGCAAATCAGCATTGAGCGTGATGTTCACCTTGCTGACCTGTCCCGATTTCAAATCATAAAGTTTGATTTCGCCGAACTGGTCATAAACGATTGCTCCCGGCCCAGCAGCAGCAGATTTGATATCCAAGCCGTCGTTTTTCAACAACTGCGAAACTTTCTTTGTCTTCACATCATAATCAAACAAAGTGAAATGCCCGTTGCGGTCGGAAAGAAAGAACACTTTTTCAGGCTTTTCATTCGTCCAGATGGGATTGAAATCGTTGGCCGTATCGCGAGGAATTTCCGTGACGCTAGAATCGCTCAAATTCGCCAGCCAGATTTTGCTGGCGCGTCCGCCACGATAATTCTTCCACATGGCTGCGCCGCCGAAAGCCGGAGCCAGCGGTGTGTACGCCAGCTTCGATCCATCCGGCGAATACGCTCCTTCATCGGCCATTGGCAAAGGAACTTCGGTTTCGACACCGCCCGTTGCCGGAATCGTAAAGAAACGAGCAAATCCCGAATAACTGGCGCGCCCCGATCTGAACAGAATGGCTTTGCCGTCCGGCGTCCAGGCAACGGGTTGGTCTGCGCCAGGATGCCAAGTCAGCCGTTGCGGCACGCCTCCGGTTGCAGGAACGACAAACACATCTGTGTTGCCGTCATACTGTCCGGTGAAGGCGATTTGCGAACCGTCCGGCGAAAAGCGCGGATCATTCTCCAC
>CAZXHW010000764.1:0-4156 GCA_964639915.1 uncultured Heliomicrobium sp. | reverse complement strand
CCAAGTTTGCCTTTACCGAACAGCGTCAGCTTTCATTGGCGGGTATCTTCCCGAACAAAGGCGGCAACAGCGGCACAGTCACGCCGACGTTACACGGTACTGGATTTGTTAAGGGTACAACTGTAAAGCTGAAATGTCCCGGTCAAGCAGATACTTCTGGCGAGCAGGTCAATCTTTATACTCAAGGGCGCGCTCTCAGCGCGACTTTCAATCTTAAAGATAGAGCACCGGAAATCTGTGACGTGATCGTGACCAATCCTGACGGCACTTCGGTCACACTCACACGAGGATTCATGATTGAGCAAGGCGGAGCGGCAGAGCTTTCGGCTGAAATTATAGGGCCAAGTCGCCTTAGAGTTGGGCGCGAAACTACCTTTGAAATCATATTCAGAAACCGTGGAAATATTGATGCAGAATATGTACTAGCTAGCCTAGTGTCCGAGGCGTTGCAGTTGCAGTTGCAGTTGCAAAGCAAAGTGGGGAGTGCCAATCCATCTCCTGTCAAATCCTTAAACCCATCTTTGTCGCAGTTAGAGTACTCCGGATTACTTCGGATAGGAGCTGGCGCCGAAATCAGTAGACTTGTGAGCGTGACACCACAAAGCTCTTTTTGCTCCAGAGCTACAGTGAACTTATATACAATAGATACCAGAAATCCTATTTGCGACTATCTGGTTTTAGCTATGAATGGCGTTCGATCCGAACTAACCCATTATTATGGTGTACGCGCGCTCAATCTGGTTTCATTGATTGAAGACGCGGTTGAGGGTAGGTGCTTTAAGCCGAGTGGTCCTAGCGTAAATCAGGCATCATGTATTGTAAGACAAGCTCTTGATAAGGTTTATGATGCAGAAATAGGGCGTCTTCATACCACGCATGAACTGCTTTGCGGCCTCTACGAGTCTATAGGCTGTCCGGGCGATTGCAACTTGCCTCGTATTACTGAACCACTTGATGCTATTATGAGAATTGTCAGTCAGGAGTTGGATAATTTGGAACTCCTTCAGTCAGAAGAGTATCAGAATGCCATTCGCAGACTGGAAGAAAAGAAGAACGAACTATCTCGAGAGATTAACATAAATCAGTTACCATTTCTCACTCAGGCAATCCCTCCTTGGTCTTTTACCAAGACATTTGAGTATTGCGTTAGAACTTCATGGGATCCAAATGAGAAGGTCGGGTTGGAAGGGGCAGGGACGCCTCGGTATGTAGGGGAAAGCACGCCGCTATCCTACACCATTCACTTTGAGAATCAACGCACCGCTAGCGCCTCAGCAGCGGAAGTTGTAATCACAGATCAACTCGATCCTAATCTTGATTGGAACGCTGTCTCCCTAAACGCGATCCGCATCGGCAAAAAACTTTTTCAGTTGCCGCCTGCCCAGCAAGATTTTATTTACACATTAGATCTAAGGCCAGAGATAAATTATCTTGTCAGGATAGTAGCCCAAATAAATCGGGAAACTGGTTTATTAACATTGCGCTTTTCTACCCTGGACCCCATAACAGGAAGACCCCCGGTTGATCAATTAGCCGGTTTTTTGCCCCCTAATCAAGTACCGCCAGAAGGAGAGGGCAGCGTTTCCTTAACGGTAAGGTCAAAAAAAGACAGACCAACAGGCACGGCGATCAGGAACACTGCAACGATAGTTTTTGATGCGAACCCGCCCATTATTACGCCAGAATGGTTTAATACGGTTGACCGCAGTAGGCCAGCGAGCCGGGTGCTGGCGCTTAATGAAATACAGGCCACACCGAACTTCCCTGTGAAGTGGGCGGGGGCAGATGGAGGCGCGGGCGTTCAGGATTACACGGTCTTCGTGTCGGAGGATGGAAAGCCGTTCACGGCGTGGCTGGTGAATGCGGCGGCGAGAGAAGCCGTCTTCAACGGGCAGGATGGTAAGCGCTACGATTTTTATAGTGTGGCGCGGGATTTAGTGGGCAATGTCGAAAGCGCCAAATCCGCTGCCGAAGCGACCACCCGAGTGATGGTTTGCAACACGGCGACGATTGCGGCTGCCGCTGCTATTAGCCGTCAGCAAGGCGGGGCAGGCAATGCAGTGACAGTTGCTACTGTTTCTGACCCGTTGACCACCGTCACTGCTACGTCAGTGCCATCGGGGATTGCTATCACCAATATTGCCAACAACAATGGCACGGTCACGGCCAATATAACGGCGGCGTGTAATGCAGCGGTCGGCGCAAATAACATTACGCTGATGGTTGCTGATGGCTGTGGAGCGGCGCAGACGGCAAATCTGATAGTGAATGTTACGGCCAACTCGCCGCCAGTGTTGGGGGCGTATCCGGCTGCCAATGCGATTAACATCGGAGGGGGCACGACGGTGACGCCAAATGCCACGCCCAGTGACAACGGTTACATTGAGAGTCTTACTGCTACGGCTCCAAATTTTGCAGGCATCTTGAACATCAATCCCGCAACTGGTGTGGTCACGATCAGCAATGCACGGCCCGCAGGCAGCTATACGGTCAGCGTGAAGGCAACGGATAATTGCGGCGCGGTGACGACGACGACGTTTCCGCTCACGGTTAACAAACTCAGCGCGGCAATTACGCTCAATGTTTCCAGCGCGCCATACATTAGCGGACAGCCAGTCAGGTTCACTGCCGCGGTAACGGGAAACGGGGGAACTCCGACCGGCACAGTGACCTTCAAAGAAGGCACGGCCACCGTTGGTTCGGCGTCGCTGAACGGCTCAAATCAAGCTGAGCTAACGACGACGGCGCTCAGCCCGGGAATGCGTACGATCACAGCGGTTTACAACGGAGACGACAGCTTCAGCATTGCGTCCTCGGCGGCGCTGACGCTGAATGTTGCTAGCGTCGCAGCAAATGTATCGGCGGCCAATTATCGCGGCGTCGAGTTGGCGGCTGAAGAAATCGTCGCAGCGTTTGGCGTCAATCTGGCAACAGAAATCCAAATCGCCCCTAGTTTGCCTTTGCCAACAGTGTTGGCGGGAACCAGCGTCAAAGTTCGAGATAGCTTAGGGATTGAGCGTAATGCACCGCTCTTTTTCGTCTCACCCAGCCAGATCAACTACCTGCTTCCGCCAGGAACCGCTAATGGTTCTGCTGTTGTTACCATTACTAGCGGAGACGGCAGACTTTCCATCGGAACTGTGCGAGTCGCTACGATTTCGCCAGGTCTGTTTTCTGCAAATTCCAGCGGGGAAGGCGTCGCCGCGGCTGTTGCATTGCGCGTGAAAGCCGATGGCTCGCAAATCTTCGAACCGGTGTCACGCTTTGATTCGACACAGAATAAATTTGTAGCTGTGCCGATTGATCTTGGACCGGAAAGTGACCAAGTCTTCTTGCTTCTTTACGGAACAGGTTGGCGCAATCGAACTTCGCTGTCGGCAGTAACGACAAAGATTGGCGCGCAATCTGTCGAGACGATCTATGCCGGGTTGCAGGGAGATTTTGTTGGTTTGGATCAAATCAATGCCCGATTGTCGCGCAACCTGTTTGGGCGTGGAGAAGTAGATGTCGTCGTGACGGTTGATGGAATCACGGCCAATACTGTCCGAGTCAGCATCAAGTAAAGAAAACGTCTTCAGCCTGGGAAGCCGGTCAGAGGTGATATGGAATCGCCTTTGACCGGCTTTTGTCTTTCTTGCCGGAAATCCTTCCTTCGGCCAAAATACCTGCGATGAAGTTATTGGTTCAATCTTTATTTGCTTTTGCGCAAAACAATTCAATTCAATCTGCTGACGCAATTCTGGTTCGTCAATTGATTGCCGAAGTTCGTCCGATGAAAACCGTCGTCGAACGGATGAAGCATCTTTCCAACAAATTGCTTGGCTCGGTGTATTTGCGGAATCCGCTGATTGGTTCGCTGACAGAAGCCGAGGTGTTAGTGACGCGAATGGATGGATTTGATTGCATCACGTATTTGGAAACGGTGCTGGCTTTAGTACGGTCGAAAAGCCCGGATGATTTTTCAGCGTTGCTCAGAAAAATTCGGTATCGAAATGGCCAGGTCGCATATCAGCAGCGTCTGCATTACGCGACAGACTGGGCGCACCATCTGGTTCAAATAGGCTGGCTGACCGATATGACGATTGGGGAACATACGATCTTTCGCGAAAAGACGCTCGATCTTGTCGAGGGAAGTCATGGGACAAAGCCGGAGGTC
>CAZXHW010000763.1:0-4161 GCA_964639915.1 uncultured Heliomicrobium sp. | reverse complement strand
GCCAATGAAGAGTTTTCTTCAACCCTGCGCTCAATTGCTTTCCCATTCAAGACTGTTGAAAACGGAACCCAAGTGGAAATTTACCACGGCGCTCATGGCCAGTTTGAAACCCGCGCTCCAGTCCGCACCTTCACCACATTCAAAATCGGCAAGGAAGACCACTTGCTGGCAGCTTATACCTGCACGCCGCTGGTTCAGTTCGCTGTCAGCGATTTGAAACCTGGCGCGAAAATCATGGGGAAAACGATTGCCGAACTCGGTAACCGCAACCGTCCACTCGACATGCTGGTTTACCAAAAGGATGGCAAAACCTATTTGCTGATGGCCAACAGCAGCCGCGGCGTGATGAAGATCACGACCGACAACATTGACAAGGCCGAAGGCATTAAAGCCAAGGTCGCCGATAAACAGGGACTGACGTACGAAACCATCGAAGCTTGGACGGGCGTTGACCAGCTTGATCGGTTCGATGCCAACCACGTCGCGGTGCTGCGTCGCAGCGAAGGCGGATCGCTAAATTTGGAAGCACTGGCTCTGCCGTAACAGATGAAGAAGTCTTCTGTGACAAGCAGGCTTTTTTCACCGCAGTGGCGCAGAGAACCGCAGAGTTTTCGCAGAGTTTTCTCTGCGCTTTCTTTGCGTTCTCTGCGTCTCAGCGGTTTATCGCTGGTTTTGTGCTTTTTGTATTTTTCGGTTGTCACTGCTAAGCCCCAACGGGGCAAAATAAGACAGCCCGGTGCAGCGTACCGGGTAGCAACCGAAATTTACTGCCAGCCCCAAAGGGGCGAAATAACAAGAGGCTTATTTCGCCCCTTTGGGGCTGGGAAGTTGCTTCAACGCCTTCCCAGTGCCATGCACTGGGCTGTCACATTTCGCCCCTTTGGGGCTGAAAACCAATTCCCTTTTTTGAGCGGGATAGCTTCTGGTCAAGCGGCAGGGCAGCAAGCGTCTATTCGCTGGGTTCCGGCTGAAGGCGGCAAGATGGCAGTCGAACTCACTGGCCTGAATTCTGCCACCTTGCAACAACTCGCCAAATGGAATGTGCCGCAATTCCAACGCTTACTGTCTGTTTACGCAGGAAAGGTTGATGCGAATTTGCCGCCAATGCTTGGCAAGTATCGAATCGAAGCCAATGCGCTGCGCTTCGAACCTCAATTCGCTCCCGAACCCGGCGTCATTTACCGAGCCGTTTTTCTGCCCGCCCACCTGCCCGGCAATTCGGCTGCTGGCAATTCGGTAACCACTGCAACTTTCGCCTTACCGCCGCGCAATCTGGCGCCGACAACCGTCGTCACGCAAATTTATCCCAGCGCGGATGTGTTGCCGGAAAATCTACTGAAGTTTTACCTGCACTTTTCAGCGCCGATGCGGCGCGGAGACATTTATCAGCACATTCGATTGCTGGACGCGGCGGGCAAACCGGTCGAACTTCCCTTTTTGGAAATTGACGAAGAATTGTGGAATCAGGATTTCACGCGGCTGACGCTGTTCATTGACCCAGGTCGCATCAAACGCGGAGTCAAACCGCTGGAAGAAATCGGGCCTTCGCTAGAAACGGGGAAAAGCTACCGGCTGGTGATTGACCGCGAATGGCGCGACGGCAATGGCGCACCGTTGAAAGAAAGTTTTGAAAAATCATTCCGTGTTGGGCCGTCGGCTCGCCAGCCTATTGATCCGGCGCAATGGAAAATTGCTGCACCAAAAGCAGACTCGCGCGATGCCGTGGCGATCACCTTCCCTGCCCCGATGGAACATGCACTGGCGCAGCGAATGATTGTTGTGACAACTGACCTTGGCAAAACTGTCATGGGAACTGTCACGCTGGGAAATCAGGAACGTCTTTGGAAATTCGTCCCCGATAGCGCGTGGCTTCGCGGGCAATACAATCTGGTGATTCAAACCACGATTGAAGATTTAGCGGGAAACAACATCGGCAAACCTTTTGAGGTGGATGTATTTAACAGCGTTCAACGTCAGTTGACCAGCCAAACCGTAAAACTCAACTTTGAGATTCGATAATCTGAGGAAACGATTCAATGAAACGATGGATTGCTCTTGCCAGCCTGACATTGCTGGCGTTTGTCGGAACTGCTTTCAATTCAACCTCTTCAATTTCTTCTGCCCCTGATCCGGCGCATTGGCCGCAATGGCGCGGGCCGTTTTTTACAGGCATGGCACGCACGGCAGCGCCAACCGATTTCAGCCAGACCAAAAACGTCAAATGGAAAGTCGCCATCGAAGGTCGCGGATTTTCCACGCCCGTGATTTGGGGCGACAAGATGTTTTTGACGACGGCGATTCCGACCGGCAAAACCGCCGCGCCTGCGACTGAAGGTGGAGGCGGAGGGCGTGGTGGAGCAGGTGGTGGAGCCGGTGCAGGCGAAGAGCAAAAATTCGTCGTGCTTTGCCTGGATCGTAAAACCGGCAAAACTTTGTGGGAGAAAGTCGTCAAAACCGCCACGCCGCACGAAGGCTATCACCGCCAGTACGGCAGCTTTGCGTCGAACGCGCCGCTGACCGATGGAAAATATGTCTATGCAACGTTCGGCTCGCGCGGGATTTACTGCCTGGACTTGAACGGAAAACTGATCTGGGAAAAAGACCCGCAAGTTCAACTGAAAATGCGCCTGCAATTCGGCGAAGGCACGGCTCCGGCGCTGTATGGCAATCTGCTGATTCATCCTTACGATCACGAAAGCGGTTCGTTCGTGATCGCCTTCGATAAACGCACGGGCAAGGAAGTCTGGCGAGCCAACCGCGATGAACAAAGCTCCTGGTCTACGCCATTGATCGCCGACTACAAAGGCAAAAAACAGCTTATCGTCAGCGCGACGAAAAAAGTCCGCGCCTACGAACCGGAAACCGGCAAATTGATTTGGGAATGCGCAGGACTTGGCGCAAACGTCATCCCGCATCCGATCCAGTTCAACGATACGGTTTTGGTGATGAGCGGTTTCCGTGACCCGAAATTGATGGCTGTGCGGCTGGGCAAAGAGGGCGATCTGACCGGGACTGATGCCGTGATCTGGTCACAAACACGCGGGCTTTCGTACACGCCTTCGCCAGTGCTGAAAGACAACAAATACTACACGCTGACCGACACGGGGATGCTGAGTTGCTTCAACGCTACGACGGGTGAACCGTATTACCATCAGCAGCGCTTGCCCCAAACGGACAGCTTCAAAGCTTCGCCGACGGGCGCAGGTGACAATTTGTACTTGGCCAGCGAAAACGGCGTAGTAAGTATCATCAAGATGGGCGAGAAATTTGAGGTCGTGAATTCGACAACTTTCACAGATCACTTCTTCATCGCGTCGCCCGTCGTTGCCGAAGGCGAATTGTACCTTCGCAGCAAAACGCACCTGTTCTGTATCAGCGACGGCAAGACGAAGTAATTCAGCGCGTCGCCAACAGCGCCAGCGTTGCCCATCCAGTGGTGGAAATTCGCTGTGCGTAGCTTTCGCCGCCCGATGGCCGAGTGGTTTCAGGCCAACTGCCATCGGGTTGTTGTTCGGCAATCAAAAACTTTCGACCGCGTTCCATTATCGCTGCAACTTCTGATCGGTTTTTGAATTCGGCGAGCGCTAGTAAAACAACTGCCGTGTCGAAAACTTCCGGCGGCGAATCGGCATACGGCCCCCAAGCGCCATCGCTGGTTTGAGCGGCGCGGATCAGCTTCAGGCAATCAGTCTGTTTTTGTTTGGCTGAGCTGTCAGCGTCTTCAATCGAAAACATCAACAGTGCCGCCGCCGTCAGCACATTGTTTGGCAAACTTTGGCGCAACCAAGTTTCCGATTTTTGAATCGCGTTATTTGTGTCGGCAAGCTTGGCGGCTTTCAGGGCCCGAAGCGCCATTAGCGTTGCCAGTGGTGTTCCGTATGTGGCTGGCGAACCGGGCGAATTTCCGGCGTCAATCCGCCAAGCTCCGTTTTCGGCTTGATCGGCGACCAGCAATCGAGCGGCTTCTGCCAGTGGACGGCGATCTTTTAGTTGCCCGGCTTCAATTGCCGCCAGCAACGAAGCCGCAAATTGAATGTTCGCCAATCGTTTGTCGCTAAAGCCCGGATCGCCTTTATTTTCTTTCCAGCCTGCGGGTTTGGAAACCCAGGTGTTCGTTTCGGTTAGCGCATTGGCCGGAACATCCAAGCCCTTGCGTGTTGC
>CAZXHW010000762.1:0-4199 GCA_964639915.1 uncultured Heliomicrobium sp. | reverse complement strand
ATGTTCCGGCAGATGTTTGCAAGTCCGTATTTGTGATGCTGCCATTAACTGTCTGGCCATAGGTGATTTGTGTCGCCACGTTATTCAGCAGCTTGAGCGTGTAGCTGCCCAGACCATTTGGTTCCAGATCAGACGACGTGGCAAAGATGGCATAATTTCCGGGATTCGGAATGACCGTCATTAACAGCGCGTTGTTGTTATTCGCGGCCGGTGTGCTGCCATAGTTGCCCGATTGATCATCCGCGGCAATCGGAGTCAATAATCCGTTGGCATTGTTATACAGCAAAACGGCAGCGTCGAAGCTGGTTGAACGCAGGTCAATGGCAACCGTCGTGTTGGGAGCTGTGGTGGTGAAGCTGTACGCGTCAAAGAAATACGTGCTGCCCGCGCTGCCAGCTTGAACCTGATCGTCAGCGGTCAACGCGCCGGTCACCGATTGACCGAAGGCAATCGTCTGGGCGCGAACCGGCGGGAGCGAACCGGCGAGTTTGATCGTTACTGTATTCGAATCTCGGTTATTGGCTCTCAGTCGGATGTTGACGCTGCCGAGTCCAGCTAATTCCGGTGGAATGACCACGTTGACTTGATCCAGTCCTACAAAACCCGGCGCAGGACCGGCATATAAAACTGTCGCAGGCACACCTTGAATTTTGCAGGTAACGGCTTCGGCCACTCCGTTGCCATCTGTGGGATTGGTGGCTGGCGTGTTGCGAATGCCGGTGACATACAGCACCAATACGTTAGGCGCGGCTGTGGTTCCGGCGCTGACATCTCTTTCCGTGCCGTCCGGGTTATAGGTGTTCACCAGCGGGCCGCCATTCGTCGTTTGGGCTGCGGCTGCGCCTAGCCCATTGGATCTGGCCGAAAAAATTCCGGGAGCAGAACGAACAACAGTAATGGTTCCCGTCGTCGTGGAGTTGTTGGAATTGGTCACGGTGACAGTCACGCTGTTTCCGTCGGCAACTGTTGCTGGAATCACAAAGTTAATTTGTGAAGGCGCCACAAAAAATAATCCGCAATCGGTAGTGCCTATTCGAACGCGCACACCGCCCAGCGTCGTCGGCAAAGGAACTGTGCTGGCGATAAAAACCTGATTATTTTGTGTCGTGAATGTGCCGAAAGCGGCGGAAATCGTATCTGGAGTGACTACTTTGTCAGTGGCAAAACTGGCGGCATTGACCGCTGATACTTGAGCTTGCGCCGTTATTGCCAAGCCGGAAAGCGAGATAAGCAATGCTGCAAAAAGCAATTGGCCCGCTTTCCGGCGAATTGCTGTTGGAATCATCTTCATGGTCTTCTCCTCAGAAGTCGGAATCAGGTGATATTCGCGGAAAGCGTGGATATTTAAATGCCGACCGCGAGTTTCAGTTGATGTTTCAAGCGTAGGGAATAAGGGGGCGGTGATTGATTGATACTCGTCCGCCAATCTAACTGGGTCTTCAATGTGCGTCAAGCAAGTTCTTCGTCCTAACATGCGCAAAGATTAGCCTTGTGACGTTGCAGTCTCTTAGACTTCCTTTGCGCGTATTCAGCCGGAATTTTTAACAGAAAAGTGGATGCTTGAGTCTCGTCGCATCGTTGCCTGTGGGGTAATTTCCTCTTAAAGAGGGCAGGAAAAGTCTGAGCAAGTATTTTGGGCTGATTGCCAATCATCGGCGCTTGCAGTAGCATCCCGGCTACGTCAAAGAGTCAATACTTCAATCAAAATATATAAACAGTAAACTCAAGCTTGCTGGTGACTTCCTTATCAACTTAAAAAGTTTGCGGGCGTCTGTCTAATTGAAGGTGCACTGCAACAATAAACTTGCCTGGATTGCCCCAGGAAATGAACCGGCAGGAGCCGGAAGGAGATACGAATGAATATAAAACGACATTTCTTACTTAGGGCCTCGACCGTGTTTGCGGCGTTGCTGCTTACGCTCAGTAGCTTTGCTACTGCGCTGGCGCAGCAATCCGCAACCGCCACCATCGAAGGCATCGTTACCGATCCGAACAGTGCCGTCGTGGTCGGAGCCAAAGTGGCTGCGCGCAATGTGGACAACGGTTCGACGCGCGAAATTACCACGGACAGCAGTGGTATTTATCGTTTGACCGCTTTGCAGCCGGGAACATACGCTTTGTCGGCTTCGGCAACAGGGTTTGTCGAAACCAAATATAGCAATGTGACACTGACCGTTGGGCAAAAGCTCAATCTGGATTTGAGTCTTCGCGTCAATGTCACCGATACTGTCACCATCACTGGCGCAGCTCCGGTAGTCGAAACGACGCGCACCAACGTCGCCAGCTCCGTCACAGAACGCTCCGTGCGGGAATTGCCCGTCAATGGCCGTAACTTTCTGGATTTTGTCACGCTGACACCCGGCGTGGTTCGCGATCCGCGTGGAGGCGATCTTTCCTTCGGCGGTCAGAAAGGCACGCTCAACAGCATTCAGATTGACGGCGTGGACAACAACAACATGTTTTTTGGCCAATCGCTGGGACGCACCGGCTCAGGCCGCGCGCCGTATCAGTTCAGCCAGGACGCCGTGCAGGAATTTCAGGTCAACACCAACAGCTTTTCCGCTGAATTCGGTCGCGCCGCTGGCGGAGCCATCAACGTCATCACCAAATCCGGCACCAACGATTTTCACGGAACAGCGTTCGAATTTTTCCGCGACCGCGCCTTGAACGCCAACAGCTTGCGTTACGACGCCGGACTGGAAACTTTCACCGGCGGTTTGCCCTCACTGATTCCCAATGGACGTGTGTTCAGCTCAGCAACCAACAGCGTCGTCGGCACGCCAACGAAACCGCCTTATCACTTTAACCAGTTCGGTGGAAACCTGGGTGGGCCAATCAAAAAAGACCGCGCTTTCTTCTTTTTCAATTATGACGGTCAGCGCAACACACAGCCGAACATTTTGAATTCATTGCCTGCCGCTGACACCACGCAAGCTTCGATTGATGGGCGCAATCGGTTGTTGCCACTGGCCACCAACTACACGCGCGGTTTCAACCAGGATGTTTATCTGGCCAAAGTGGATTGGCAGCTCAGCGCCGAAAATCGTCTGACCTTCCGCTACAACCGCCAGAAATTCACCGGCGTGAATCTGGAAAGCAACGGATCGAACGTCGCCCAGGAACACAGCGGAAACAGTCTGGTGACGACAGATTCGTTCACGATTACGCTGAACACTGCATTCACGCCCCGCTTGCTGAACGAGTTCCGCACGCAGGTGGCGCGGGACAAAGAGCCGGGACTGGCCAACAGTGATGCGCCTGAAGCGGTCATTTCCAATGCCGGTCAGGCGGCGCTGACCATCGGACGCAACAATTTCAGCCCGCGTGAAACAACTGAAAAGAAATACCAGTTCATTGACAACGTCACTTACATCGCCGGTAAGCACAACTTAAGGGGCGGCATAGACGTCAACCTGGAACGCATCAAAAACTTCTTCCCAGGCTTTTTCGGCGCTGGGTACACTTATACCAGCTACGCCAACTTCACGAACAACGTTGTGGCCAGCTTCACGCAAGCCTTTGCCGGTCTTGGCACCAGCGGAGCGACGACCTATCCCAACTTCAACGAATATGGTTTCTTTCTTCAGGATGACTGGCGCGCGCTGAAAAACCTGACTCTGAATCTGGGCGTTCGTTACGACATTCAGCAAATGGCGCAAGGAGGGGCGAGCAATCCCAGCGCTTCTTTGGCTGGCGCGGGAATTGATACTTCCAAAATCAACAACGATTACAATAACATTGCTCCGCGGTTCGGTTTCGCCTGGAACCCGAAAGGCAGTGAAAAGCTGGTGGTGCGCGGCGGGTACGGAATGTTTTATGGCCGCACGCCTTCAATTGCGCTTGGCACGGCGCATTCCAACAACGGCCTGAACATCATCAACATCACGCTGACCAATCCGACGGGTTTGGTCTATCCGTTCCGTTTCACCAGCCTGGCTGACATTCAGGCTCGCGGCGGCCAGCCCGCAGCGACCAGCCTGTTCATCTTCGAGCCAAATTACCAACAGCCGTACACGATGCAGGGCAGCTTGGGCGTCGAATATGGATTGACGAACGACCTGTCTTTCAGCACTTCGTATCTTTCGGTTCAAGGTCGCCACTTGCAGCGCACACGCGACATCAACCTAGCTGCTCCTGTTGCAACGCCGATTGCCGGAGGCATCACTTCCAGCTTCTTGCGTTACCCTGGCGCAACCAGC
>CAZXHW010000761.1:0-4201 GCA_964639915.1 uncultured Heliomicrobium sp. | reverse complement strand
CTCTTCTGGCTTGTCCACGCCGAAGCTGAGAACGTACTGCAAGCCCAGAAACCTAGCGTTATCAATCTGCTGGCGCACTTCCTTGACGGAATCTTCCAGCGGGATATTGTGCCGCGAACGGATCGCGCCCATGTTGACCGTCAAACCGCTAGCCGCAAGTTTCTTTTTCAATGCGTCCAGATATTCCGGCTTGGCGTCCGCAGCGATGAACTGTTCCCCGCGCATAGAACTGAGCAAGCCGGTGGTTTTGTATCCGGCGGCTTTGATTTGCTTCAGCACTTCGTCGAACGACCATTTCGTCCACGGACGATTGAAACAGCCGACTGGCCAATTGACCTTGGCTTCGGCGGTGAATTCGATGGCTGCGGTGGCAGCCGTGACAAGCGCGGTGTGTTGGATAAATTCTCGTCGGTTCATGTTTGCCTTCCTTTAAGGGTAGAAAAAATCGAGACGAAGTGAGTCAACCAAAACATAAAACGGCATAATGCTCAAGCAAAGGATCGCTCCCGCTAATACTGCCCAAGCCAGCGACAGGTTTCGTTTGAATGTGATCAGCAATCCGCAAATGAATAGCAACAGAAAAGCTCGCTGCAGCAGAGTTCGCAGGCCATCTTTTTCAACCCGAAGGTAATGCATGAAGTCATCGCCAGCGATTGGGTTGGGGTACAGCTTCAGCATTTCTTCGGGGCCTTTCAGTTGAGGGGTATTCGCATAATAACGGTAGCCAATTTGACGATGCCCTGAAGTCATCGCATCAAAGTACACCCAATGCGGAAACAATTCGGACAAGACAAACACTGCGATTCCAAATATCAAAATTAGCGTTTGTTTCTTGTTTAGTGACACCTTCATTGCGTGATGCTCGCGTTATTTTTTGACGCTGGGCATTCCGGGAATCTCCATCTTCTTGTAATCCGCCGGAATGGCGAAGACCGAATCGTCCAGCGGCTTTCGTTCGACGCTGGTGACTTCCATAATGGTTCGCGGCTGGCCGTTTTCGATGGTGGCCAGCTTCAGCGGGAAAACGCCGCCTTCGACAAACTTCAGAAATTCGGGATTGGATTGCAGTGCAGCTTTGGCTTTGTCGCCGAGCGCAAAGCTTCTGAGTTGGTCGAATAAGCCGCCCGAATCGCTTCCGCCGCCAAAATAACCCAGGCCTTGAGCCAGACAAGCGTCAGTGTCCTGTTTCTCTCCCAGAATCCAATGCGTGCAAGTGTGACCGGCAATGGTTTCGGTTTTGCCTGTAGGCGTGGCTTTGAAGGAATTACCGGAACCGGCTTTTTCAGCCATCTTTTCGGCCATCTTTTTGATTCCGCCTTCTTCGTTCCAATTCATGGTCGTGTAGGTTTTCATCTGCGGAATCAGCATGGTTTGCGTGCCGGAAGCGAAATCCATCAGCACCGCGCCCATTTGCGAGCCGCCCGCCGCGAGCTGCGTTTCGATGCGCGTGCGCGAACCTTTGATGGCGTATTTGATTTCCATCGGTTGGCCGCCGGTGTTCATCTTTGAAGTAATCAAACCTTCAAAGGCTCCGCTGGTTGCCGCGCCGCTGCTGGACGACGATGAAGCCGCTGGTGTTGTGGAATTGGCGTTGGAATTTGAATCCGTTTTGGAACTGCTGCATGCCGTTAGCAGTGAAGCGATAAAGAGCGAATAGAAAACCGGTTTGAGTGCGGAAAAAGAAATAGTCATCGAACATCCTTTCTTGATGAAAACAAGGTTGTGGGGATGCGGTTATTGACGGTTCAGGTTCTTGGTTGTGTGTTCGGAAATGCTGGCCGGAGGCACCACCAGTTCTGAAGTTGTCGGGGCGGAAAGCTCAGCGATACGCGGCTGGGGCACAACGTGCTGGGGGAAGTTGGCAGCGACAATCGGCGGCGGAAAAACACGTTCGCGCTCAAGTTGTTTCACTTTCAGGTATTGGCCAATGCCTTCGCCGAGCAAGGCAAATGCCGGGATAAGAAACGACCAGCCCCACGTGTATCCGCCCGGAAACCAGAATGTGACAAAGATTGTTGCCAGAAAAAATCCCAGGCCAGTAAACGTGTTGCTGACAGCATTTTCAATGGTTGGCAGCTTGCGGCGTTTGCGCCTGTCGCGTCTGGTCAATTCGGGTTCTTCAGGCGCAGCTATCGGCAATTGGCCCGTCAGCGCGTGCGGAATCAGGCTGACATTCGCTCCACAAGAGCGGCAGAATTTCTGATTATTCTCAATCGGATTTGCACAGTTTGGGCAGTACATGTTTTCTCCGCTAGGGACAGGCGCGAACCATCACAACCATTTCAGTTCGCCGTGCCGTTCACCTACCAAATGCAGGAACAAAGCTTCGAGTGTGTCGAACTGCTGGCCGTCGCATTCCAGTTTGCCGCCAGTCATCAGTTTGGCAACATCTCCCTGCCAGGCGATTTTACCGTGATTGATAATCGCTACGTCGTCGCATAACCGTTCGACGGTTTCCAGCACGTGCGTGGTCATAAACACTGTTCGGCCACCGGCGACAAATCTTCGCAGCCAGTCTTTCAACATGGCCACGCCTGCCGGATCAATGCTTTCAAAGGGTTCGTCCAGAAATAAAATTTCCGGGCGATGGATGATGGAGGCGGCAAACGCGACTTTTTTGCGCATGCCGGTGCTGTAATCGGCCAGTCGTTTGTTGGTTGCTGAAGCCAGATCCATTGCGCCCAGCAATTCTTCCACGCGCAGCCGGACGGTCGCTTCATTCAGTCCGTACATTCTCGCGTTAAAGGCAAGGAATTCATGAGCATACAGGTGATCGAACAGTCCTAAGCCTTCGGGCATGACGCCGATACGGCGCTTTACGTCACTGGAATCACTGTCGAACGCTTTGCCAAGCAGTTCAATCTTTCCAGAGGTTGGATCAATCAGGCCAGTCAGGCAGCCGATGGTTGTGCTTTTGCCCGCGCCGTTCGGTCCCAAAAAGCCGAACATTCGCCCGGTCGGAACCGTCAACGACAGGTTATCCACGGCGATTAAGTCGCCAAATTGTTTAGTCAGGCCTTCGATATAAATGGCGTTGGCAAATCCGGTTTCGGCGGTAGAAGTGCTGGCCGGGACGGTAGTTCCAATTTCAGCAGGTGCAATCATAGTTTTGAGCTCAGGTCCGCGCTCCGGCGATCAGGTTGATCAGTCGTTCGCGGCGCTTTTTCAGCGAACTTTCTATCGCGTAAAAGGAAAAAACGTAAAGTCCGACGCAGGCGATCATCAGTAGCGGCGAAACCCACCAAAAGCGTAATAGGGTTTCCAGTCCGACACGATTGCTTAGCATCATCAAGGCCCAGAAAGGAACCATCATGCCGACTGTGACAACCACAATTGAGCCAAACGACAGGCGGTTATTCCACATGGCGTCGAAGTCCATGCTCTTTGGCGAAAAAACAGAAGTCCAGAACCCCAGCGCGTTATACAAAAAAAGTCCGGCAATCGCCGTTGAAATCATCATTACCATCAGGCGCCACGAAAATACCTGACGGTTGTGAAACATCAACCACAGAGCGAACGAAGCAAAGATGGCAACAGTTCGCAAAAGCAGCGAGGAAAGGTTCATCGCTCTCAGCGCGTCAACAAACTGAATCGGCAAAACGGCAAAGCGTCGTATTCCGGCATCGTCGTATCCAAACGCATTCAGCATCATTGCCGCCGCTGTCGCGCTGCTCATGATGAAAAACATGGCCAGCATGATGGAAACATTCGTTTGCCGACCGCGAGACGGAAGCATGTACTGGCCCGCCAATACAATGACTGGGGCAGTGAGCAAACTGAAAAGAATCATTTTACAGCGCAGGTGATACCGTAATGCGCGGCTGATCAGGGGCGCATATCGCTGTCCGAAAAGCTCGCCAATCTGGTCAAAATAATCGTGCCAAACAATGCTCCCGGACGCCGTTTGGCCGGTCGTAATCGGGCGAGTTTCCAGTTTTTCCAGCAACCACAGCAACGCCAGGCACCAGAGCAACAGCAAAATAAATCCGCTTATAACCGCTGCGGCTGTGTCTCCGGCAATCATGCTGGCGGCCGCTCCGGGAGGCGTAAATTCCATTACTTTATTGAAAGCTTTCCAGGCAATGGCTTTTCGATTGTTGATCAGCAATGCGACTGCCAGTGGGCCAAATGAAATCATCATCAGTACAATCGTTCCCAGCACCGTTGATCCTCGCCGCGTTTACATAACCAGCACAACCAC
>CAZXHW010000760.1:0-4202 GCA_964639915.1 uncultured Heliomicrobium sp. | reverse complement strand
AAATGGCGCAACTTGGGGAATCGTAGTTCTTTACAAACTTTTTAAGCGGTCTCCGATGGGACGCGGCTGTTCGTGGCTATGTTTAAAACAGGCCGTAAACGACCTGCCTAAATTCAACCAGCTCTACGAGCCGAAGAGGGCTAAAGCAGTTCCAGTGATTTTGGAAGAGGCGTCAGAGTTTACGATGTTCGGTCTTCCAGTTGGGCGTCTGAAGGCGATTTCTGTAATGCTGGGCTCATCCCAAGCGATAGTTGGGAATCACTTTTAGGTGGTAGCAGCAAGCCATCTAAAGTATTCAGATGCACAACTCGCCTCAAAACATTGGCCAATTCCTTATAACTTGCCTCATGCGCCCAAATATCTCCCTCGAGTATGGCAGGTAAGTCCCGAAACTCTTTCTCCCTCAAAAATGCCCTGATGCAAATCATTCTGAACTCACCGATGAGCCTCTCAATCTCTTCTCCTAGTATGAACTCGTAAGATTTAGTCTGCCAGAGCATATCATCAAGCGCTGAGCCAAGTTTCCTAGCTTGCTCTCGGTCTTGGGCATCAAGGTAGTGGGCACGAACATCCATAAATAAAGTGCCCGCCTTATTCATAAGATCAAGAGCTGCTCGGACTTTTTCGGGATAGACAACTTTGTAGAAATCAAGTTGTCGCGCCCTCTCGGCTAATTCGCGATCAATTTGTTTATGTCGCTCGCTTAAATCTCGATCCTTATTTTTTGACCTTTCACCCAAAAAGTAATTGACGGTAGGAACAATCAAGCTTCCAAGAAATGAGGCAATACCCGCCACGATAGCGACTTCAAGAGGAGAGGACATAACGGTTTACTCCACAACAGGTTACCGCTCGGAGCCTGGAAGAGAAGGGCACGTAACGCCCTTCTCTTCCAGAACTCGGGCAAAACCACCTACCGACTAGCCGTACCTGTAGCCGTCTTTTTCACCACCGTCAGTCTGATTTCCGACGGATACTGCTTGGAATGGTGAACGGCGTTATGCGCGACGACGCCTTTGGTTTCGTCGTAGTTCTTGCCGCCGGTGTTCATATTCCGATCAAAGCGCGGGAAGTTGCTGCTGCTGACTTCGATGCGGATGCGGTGACCGGCTTCGAAGAAGTTGCTGGTGGTCATGGCTTGCAGCTTTACCTTGTAAACCTTGCCGGATTCCATCCAGACCAGAGGTTTGTCGTAACCGTTGCGATAGCGCATGCGCTGGATGGTTTCGTCCAGGTTGTAGGCGCGTCCGTCCGGGTACACGTCAATCAGTTTGACGGTGAAATCCGTGTCTTTGGCGTCGGAAGAAACATACAAGGTCACATCAATCGGGCCGCTGACTTCGGTTCCTTCTTTTAGCGGCTCAGTGGTGTAAACCAAAACGTCCGAACGCTCTTCCATCTTGCGCTGGTCGAAAGAACCTCCCTGCACTGCATTGCCGGTGCAGCAGACGTTTCCGCCAAACGATGGTACGGGATTCATCGGATCGTAATCGAATTTGTCAGGAGCATCCGTCGCCGGAGCCGCCGCGCTAAGCACGCCATCGCCTGCGCCAGTATTGGCTTTGCCGCCGCTGGAAAGGAAATACGTCACCGGCTGAGCGCCCGTTGGCGGCCAAGTGTCTGACGATTGCCATTTGTTGATGCCCATCGTGAAGTAACGAACCTTCGGCATTTTTTCCAGGATGCCGTTCTGTTCGCCTTTCAGGAAATAGTCGAACCAGCCCCAAGTCAGTTCTTTATAGTCCAGCCGCGCGTCGCCCATGCTGCGTTCGCCGACGATGGTATTTTCGCTAGCGCGCGTGTAAGCGCAATGCAGCGTGGGCGCGATGACAGCATATTGCTGGTTGGCAATGTCTGGCCGAGCCGTTTTACGAACGTGGTTGTACGCCGCCAGATTCGGCCCGACTGAAACGTCGTACCAGGACATAAACCAGAAGCCTGGCACGTTGATTTTCATGTTGTCGTGCCACAGCCCGCCTTTGTACCAAGCTGGATCGTTCGGAGTGCGTTTGATCATTGCGCCGCCGGTATCCACAGGCATTTCGTCAGAAAAGATTCCCTTCGGGCCATCAACGGCTTTCATAATGTCCATTTCTGGTAAATGCCGCAGTGCTTTTGACCAATCCACGGGCGGAAGTTGTTGCGCCAGATCAAAGGATTTCGACACGCGAATCAAATCCTGCTGCGAAGTGTTTGCTGGGAACATCGGTCGAACCTGATTCTGTTCGCCGTACAGCCAGGCGATAAATAGCATCTGCACCGCTCCGCCGCGATACCAGTTGCCTTGTTCGTAATATTCGCCAACGCGGCCAACGCCTGCGCCGAAGCCTTGCGGAATCATGGCTGCGAAAGCCGGATTCCCCAGCGAAGCCACAGCCATTTGCCATTCAGCAGTCGAAGAGCAGCCAATGGTTCCGACTTTGCCGTTTGACCAAGTCTGGCTGGAAATCCATTTCAGCGCGTCGTCGCCATCGCTCAAGGGAGCGCCCAAAATGTCGTAATTGCCTTCGCTGAAAAAGTGGCCGCGTTCATTCATGGTGATGTGGGCGTAGCCGCGTTTGACAGCTTCAATCACGCTGCTCATATCGCGCACAACACCATTGCGCACGTCCCAGTAATTGAAGTTGTATGGCGTTCGCACAAACACGGTCGGATATTTTTTCGAAGTGTCTTTCGGGCGATACACATCGGCGGCCATTCGTTTACCGTCGCGCATGGGAACCATCACTTTGCGTTCGACAACGGCAATTTCGTTTAGCTCTTTTTCCAGTGCGTTTCGCTGAGCAATCATTTCGGGGCTAAGGCCGCCGCCTCTGCCCTGGCCGGAAACGAGTTGAATCGTGAAGACAAATCCGACTACAGCAAGTAACAAGGTTCGGAAAAATTTGCTTTGCATGGGTGTGCTCCTTGGGTAAATGGGTGCGCCCTGACGCGGGCAAGCGGATGATAAGACGATTGCGATGAAAGTACGAGGTCTCGTGCTGTGAGCGCGAAAACAAAAAAGGCAGGACCGAGCATCAACTCAATCCTGCCTGATTTTCTATGACCGAAGCTTCTTACTTAATCGAAGCTTGCGGCGTTGGTTTGATTTCAACGCTATTGCTGGAAAGCGTGGTTGAAATCACGCGCTGCAATTCCGCAACGGCTTTGTTGTAATCGGCTTGGGCGCGCAACTCACTGCCACGAGCAATTGCCAATTCATTTTGGCGTTGCAAAATGAAGAAGGTCGTCGAAAGGCCGGCGGCGAATTTCTTATTTTCACCATCAAGCTGCTGTTCGGCGTATTCACGCGCTGCCTTGGAAGCATCAATTCGCATCCGAGCGGTTTCCACAGACTGAACGGCATTGCGGACTTCGACTTCAATGTTTTGAATCTGCCGACGTGTTTGCCATTCAATCTTCTTTTCTTCTTCAACGGCGCGTCCCAAGTTCGCTTTCGCGGTGCGGTTGCGCCACGGAATGGTGATGTTCACTCCGACGTTCCAGCTACGATATTTATTGCTGAACAAATTCGACAACCCTGTTCCGTAGCCGCCAATGAAATCATTCGCGACGTTCGAAGCTGTCGTCGTCGTCGCGATAAAGGGAGTTGTGTTCACTCCCACATTGAAGCCGGTAATCTGTCCCTGGCCATTCAAAATGGGGACGAGCGAACCAACGCAAACCCTGCCGGTAGCAGTGTCTACGACTCCTGTATAGGGGAAAACACAATTGTTCGTTGTTTGCGTCGAAGTGGTGGAATTACCACCAACGCCGAAGGTCGTGTAGCCCCCGACAAGATCAATCTGTGGTTTCGCTTGATTGCGGAAGAAATCAATGTCGGTTTTATTGATGTCTTTTTGAATGTTGAATTGTTTGAGTTCCGGGCGATTCTCAACTGCAAGCTTTTGCGCATCTTCCAACGGAAGCATCACAGGCTTGGAATCAAAAGATTCAACCGGAACGATCTGCGCATTCCAAAGATCGGAATTCGCCTGACCAAGCGTCAGATTTTTCAACGCGTTTTCAGCCTGCGCCACGGAATTCATCGCCGCAAAAACTTGTTGGCGTCGCGACTCAAGCTGCGTCGCCGCGGAAACCACATCAATCGGAGCCAATGTGCCAACTTCGACTTGCCGTTGTTTGTTGGAAAGCTGCGTTTCGGCCAGTTTCACCTCGTCGCGCTGAATGTCTTCATCCTTTATCTCGAAGGCCAAATCCCA
>CAZXHW010000759.1:0-4210 GCA_964639915.1 uncultured Heliomicrobium sp. | reverse complement strand
TATGACGACGACAAGCTGCGCGAAGAGTGCGGCGTCTTCGGCATTTACGGCCACGAAGAATCAGCCAAACTTGCTTATCTGGGACTGTATGCGCTTCAACATCGCGGACAGGAATCGGCTGGAATTGTTTCGTCTGATCGCGAACGGCTGCATGCCGAACGCGGTATGGGCTATGTCGGCGATATCTTCAACGAAGAAACTCTCGCGCGTTTGCCCGGACCTTCGGCCATCGGTCACGTCCGGTATTCAACCGCTGGCAAAGTCAGCCTGAACGAAGCTCAGCCGTTTTCTGTCAAATGCGGCTTCGGCCAGATTGCGCTTTGTCACAACGGCAACCTTCCAGACGCGACTGAAGCTCGCCTGCAACTGGAACAAGATGGAGCGATTTTTTCTTCGACTTCTGACACCGAAGTCGTGCTGCATCGCATTGCGCGCTCGCGCGCGGGCAACATAGTCGAAGCGATCATGGAAGCATTGAAAAACGAGCAAGGCGCGTTTTCGATGTTGTTTGTCACCCCTGACAAACTGATCGCCGCGCGCGACCCGCGCGGGTTTCGTCCGCTGTGTATGGGCGAACTGGAAGGCGCGACAGTGTTTGCGTCTGAAACCTGCGCGTTCGACCTGATCGGCGCAACGTACCTGCGCGATGTTGAGCCGGGCGAAGTTGTCGTCGTCGAAGCCACTGGAGTTCGCAGCCTGCGCCCGTTTGCAGCCAAACCAACTTCGCATTGCGTTTTCGAGCATGTGTATTTTTCGCGGCCCGATTCGCTGGTTTTTGGTCGCAGCGTCAATAAAAGCCGCCACCTGTTTGGCCGTCATTTGGCGCGCGAACATGCTGTGAACGCTGACATTGTCGTGCCTGTGCCGGATTCCGGCGTTGCCGCAGCAATTGGCTTTGCAGCAGAATCCGGGTTGAAATTTCGTTTTGGGTTGATGCGAAATCATTACGTCGGCCGCACCTTCATCGAACCGCGCTCGTCCATTCGTCATTTTGGCGTGAAGATCAAGCTCAATCCCGTTCGTGACCTGATCGAAGGCAAACGGGTCGTATTGATTGACGATTCGATTGTTCGCGGCACCACATCCAAAAAAATTGTAAAAATGGTGCGTGACGCTGGGGCGCGCGAAGTTCATATGCGAATCAGTTGTCCGCCGACAATTGCGCCCTGTTATTACGGCGTAGATACACCGACGCGCGAAGAGCTGATTGCCGCGCAAAATTCCGTGGAAGAAATTCGTCAGTTCCTGGAAGCAGACTCTTTGGGTTATTTGAGCATGCAAGGAATGCTGGAAGCAGTTGGCGACGCAGAAAACACAAAGTTCTGCACTGCGTGCTATACCGGCAAATATCCGACTCAATTAGGGATAAAGGTGATGACTTCGCGCCAGCGTGAATCCATCGCGGCTGATTGACGATGCGATATTTGAGAACTCTGCTGGCCATTGTTGTTGTCGCAGCAATTGTCGCTGGCACAATTTACTGGTTACGGCGATATAAAAGTGAGCCGCCGCCGACTCCGCAGCCGTTTGAAACCAAAGGAAAGCTGCAAGTTTTTGCGTTGGACGTTGGCCAGGGCGACGGGTTATTGATCATTTCGCCCGGCGGCAAAACGGTTTTGATTGACGCCGGTAATGCGCGCGCTGGCGATGATGTAGTTGCCGCTTTGCAGCGCCGCAACATCCGAACGGTTGACCTTGCCGTAGCGACTCATCCGCACGCCGATCATATCGCGGGGTTGCGCCGGGTGATTGGTAAACTGATGGTAAACAGCTTGCTCGACAGCGGGCAGAATTTTGCCAGTGACGAATATGACCGTCTGCAGCGAGCTGTCAAAGCCAGAAAAGTTCAGTTCATTGCGGCAAAAAAAGGCTGGAAGTTCAGCCTGGATTCGGGCGTGGAGCTTGAAGCGTTCAATCCGCGCGGCGACAACCGCTGGATCACCGAAGTTCGCGAAGGCGGCAGCGTTGAAAATGCCAACTCAGTCGTCTTGCGGTTGAGTTACGGCAATTTTGCGATGCTCTTTACCGGCGACGCCGAAGCTGAGACTGAAACCGTGCTGATCAAAAATCATTTTCCGCTTCGCGCTCAGGTGTTGAAGATTGGCCATCATGGCTCGCGTTATGCGACCAGCGAGAAATTCCTAAACGACGTTGCCCCAACAGCAGCAATCATTTCTTGCGGCGCAGATAACCGTTATGGTCATCCGTCGCAACCGACGCTGGATCGTTTGAGAAAAGCAAATGTGCAAGTTCACCGCACTGATCTAAGCGGCGAAATCGCCGTTGTTTCCGACGGCAATACCTATCAAATTTCGGGACAGCGCCAGGCAAATCTGGCTTCGCTGTGGCAAGGCAGGATCGAAATGGACGTTCCGCTGATCCAGCCCAGGAAAGCAGTTGCGACTGCAAAATCGAAAAAAGAAGAAATTGACTGACGACAAAACCCAACCTCTTATGAACAATTCGATCACATACAAAGACGCAGGCGTGGACATTGACGCCGCCAATCAAGCTACCGCACGCATCAAAAAGCTGGCGCGTTCGACTTTCAACGAAAACGTCATGTCCGAAATCGGCAGTTTCGGCGGCATGTTCAACGGTTTGTTCAACACCATTCGCGAACCGGTGCTGGTGGCAAGCTGCGATGGAGTCGGCACAAAGTTGAAAGTTGCCTTTGCCACAGGCATTCACGACACGGTCGGATATGACTTGGTGGCGCATTGCATCAACGACATACTGGTGCAAGGCGCGCGACCGCTTTTCTTTCTGGACTACATCGCCGTTGGCAAGCTGGATCCCGATGTGGTTGAAAAGCTGATCGAAGGTTTGGTGCGCGGTTGCCGCGAAGGAGAATGCGCGCTATTAGGCGGCGAAACCGCCGAAATGCCGGAACTGTATCAAGATGGTGAATATGACATCGCCGGATTCATTGTCGGCGTCGTGGACAAAAAGAAAACCATCAACGGCAATCGCATCACTGCCGGAGACGTAGTCATCGGCCTTCCATCGTTGGGGTTGCATACCAATGGCTACAGCCTGGCGCGCAAACTTCTTTTCGACGTTGCAGGTTATCAAGTTGACCAGCACGTGCCGGAACTTGGCTGCACCGTCGGCGAAGAGCTACTGAAACCGCACAAAAACTATCTGCCGTCGCTGGAACGCTTGATTGAACACGAAGGCGTCATCAAGGGCCTGGCCCACATTACGGGCGGAGGTTTGGTTGAAAACATTCCGCGCATTTTGCCGCGCAATGTGGACGTCGCCATCCAAGAAGGCAGTTGGCCAGTGCTGCCGGTTTACGATTTGATGCAAAAGATTGGCAATGTCCCGCGCGAAGACATGATACGAACTTTCAACATGGGCATCGGCATGGTTGTCATCACCAGCCGTCAATTTCTGCAATTCGTGCAAGACCAATTCAACGTCGCCCGCCAACCGCACTACATCATTGGCGAAGTCGTTGACGGTGAAAGCAAGGTCCGGTTCGTGTAACCACCCTTAACCAAGTAAAGATCATGAAAAAATCAGTTTCTCGCATTTCACTTTCAGTGCTTTGCGTTTTCGCATTGCTATTCCCTTTTCCAGGTCAAACTCAACATGCTCAGTCAAAGAAATTTGAGTTGACCGTAGACAGTATTATGCGCGGCCCTGACTTGGTGGGGTATGAACCAAGTCGCGTTTACTGGTCACAGGATAGCCAGCGTGTGTATTTTCGCTGGAAACGGGCGGGCGAGCCTCGGCTAAAAGAAATGGATTTGTACGTCGTCAATCGTGATGGCAGCGGATTGCGAAAACTGAGCGAAGACGAAGCAAGACAGGCCCCTCCGACTTTGGGCGAATTGTCGAAAGACAAAAAGCTGACGGTGTTTGCCGAAGAAGGTGACATTTTCGTTTACGATCACACGAAGGGCGAACGTCGCCAGATCGTTGCAACCACAGAAGGCGAAAACAGCCCACGTTTCACTGCCGATCAGAAAAGTATTTTGTTCGTTCGCCAGAACAATCTTTATTCGATGGCGCTTGATGGCGGTTCGCTGACGCAATTGACAGACATCCGCACAGGCGGCGGCACTGCCGCCCCTCCGACAACTGGTGCTGGCGGTTTCGGCGGCGGTGGAGGTTTTGGCGGCGGTGGTGGACGCCAGGGCGGTGGCGGAGGTTTTGGCGGCGGAGGCAACGCAGGAGCGGCACAAACCGGCCAAGCCACAAC
>CAZXHW010000758.1:0-4238 GCA_964639915.1 uncultured Heliomicrobium sp. | reverse complement strand
CTTCGCGGGTCACGACGCCGATTTTGCAATCGGCTGTCAGGCTGACATCGTTGACCACGCGTGCATCCACTTTGACGGTTTCGGTCAGTTTTGGGCTTTTCGCGTCAGTAATGTCGTAAACCTGAATTTGATCCGCGATTGTCGAAATATAGATGTAATTGCCGAACATCCATTGTTCGGAAGCTTGAATGTCTTTCAACCTGATGCGGCCAACGGTTTCCAAAGCGCGTTCAGCATTGCGCGGAGTGACAACAATCGTCGCCGCGGCAGATTGTTCGCCGACTGAAGCCGTGACGACATACGTCCCAGGATTGTTAGCAACGAAGCCTCCGTCGCCTTCGATAATGGCTCCACTGCCGCTGACAGCCCAACGAACGGCTGCGCTTTTGATTGCCGAACCACTGGCATCTTTGGCCAATGCGCTGAAACGAATCACGTCGCCAGTGCGAGTGTCGCTGGTCCGGGGCTCAACGGCGATGCTGCGAACGTTGCTTTTAATGATTTCAAGGGATAAGTCGCCGACGGCGGCGTCAGCTTTGGCAGAGATTTTCGCTTTGCCAGCGGCAATGCCTGTTACCAAACCCGCAGAATCCACCGCCGCAACCGCCGGATTATCCGAAACCCAATTGAGCTTCACGTCTTCACGCGGATCGCCATTCGCGCCGACAACTTTTGCGCCAAGTTTGTAGGTTCCGCCGATAACCAACGGGGCGCTGAGCTTTGCAATTTCAATCGTTTTTACCTTTGCCGGTTTGACGCGAATCGTGGCGCGCGCCGGACGGCCATCAATAACCGCAATCACCTGAACTTCGCCGGGAGCAAACAGGCTGATGCGCCCTTCCATATCCGCCGCCGCAATGTCGCTGGGCAGCGCCACCCAAAATCCGGCTTTCACGTCGGACTGTTTGCCGTTTTCTGTTGAGATCGCTTTGAGCTGAATCTGTTGGCCAACTTCGGCTTCGCTGTTGGCTGGGCTGATGACCGTGGTTTTGCCGGATTGAGCTGAAACTGAACCGGCAGATATAGCCGAGAAAAGTGCGAATGCCGTTATGCTAAGCAAAAGGGTTGCCAGCAACAGACGCTTACGATTGGCGATCATAGCTTTGTCCTCCGAATTGGCGAATTGTTATTGGTAATCACGGACGGGCGAACTTATAGCATTCGCTGAGAAGCGGAACAAGATGGCGTTCAAGCCACAAAAACCTCGGACAGGATTTACAGGATTGAACGGCAAGGATGGCTCTGCCAATCCTGAAAAATCCTGTAAATCCTGTCCAAAAACTATTGCTGGGCTGCGCGTAATTCGTCTTCAAAAAGTTTCGACAGCCGAATCCCGCGTGAATCTTCGTTCGACATGGCTTGCAGCACCGTGCTCCACGGTCTGATTTCTTTGGCTTTGCCACTGACAATAAATTCCAGATTGGGTTCCACCTGAACGCGCGCCAGGCCAAGTTTGACTTCGCGGGCTTTCCATTCGGCTTTCAGTTCGCGGCGCAGGATTTCACCGTAATAAGCCGTCACTTGCTGGAAGGTCTGTTGATCCGTTTGTGCCGTCGTGTGCGAGGCGTGGTAACCAGCGATCAAATTGTCCAGCCGCCGTAAGCTGCTGCGGGTGTAATCCAGTTTGCCGACTCGCTTTTCCAGCTTCATGACATGCAAAGGCACGCTGCCGACGAAAACGCGGCCATCGGGAATCAAATCTTCCAGCGCGTGGCGAGGTTTGGTGGTTTCCTTGAATGCGATGTCGGAATCGTACAGCAAGCCGTAACCGGGGACAGACAGCGGTTTGCCTTTGCGCGCCGCGCTGTTTGCCGTCAGGGGATAGAAAAGCTCCAGGACACGGCCATCACTCAGTTTCGTTCTAGTGAACTTGCCAGGCTGTTTGTCCAGATTGCCTTCTTTTTCATTCACCAAAAGCTTTTGGCCTTCGGCATAACTGATGCGACGGGGAGAGCTGCTGGATTTGGGTTGCTGCGCGGAACTGCTGGTTGTAAAAAACAGAATGGGAAGAAAGAGAATTGGCCAGAGTTTTTTAGGGCTGAAGCATTGAAAATTCAATCATTACCTCTCTTGTTTTTTGTTACTGCCTCGCAAGAGGAGTTGTTTTCTCAATTTCCGCTCCAGGCGATTCATTTCGCCGTTGTCGGTTTCGTGGTCATAACCCGCCAGATGCAATGTGCCGTGAATGATCAAGTGTTCGATTTCAGTTTCGAATGTCAGGCCAAGTTCAGCAGCGTACCGTTCGGCGGTTTCCACCGAAATCACAACGTCGCCCAAGTGAGCTTGATCTTCCTCCGTGAAACCATCTTCAAAATCATCTGGCGCTTCATGATAAGCAAATGAAAGAACGTCGGTGGGTTTGTCAATTTGCCGAAAATCTCGATTCAATCGCTGCATTTCCGGATCGCGAATGAAGCTGATGGTCAACGTGGCGTCTTCTCGCCCGATTTGGTTGAGCACTTTGCGTGAAAGTCCGGCAGCAGCTTTCCGATCTATCGAGTGTAAACGCTGGCGATTGAGCACTTCGATAGGCTGAATCTCTCGGTCTCTCGATCTCTCCGTCTCTCCGTCCCCCTCAGAGGCTGATCTTTTTGTTGTGGTCATCGTAGGCTCTGATAATCATCTGCACCAGTTGATGCCGAACCACGTCGCGATCGTCGAAGTGAATGAAACCAATGCCTTCAATGTTGCTGACCACGCGTTGGGCTTCGACCAGTCCGGATTTGCGGCCTGAGGGCAAGTCAATCTGTGTGACGTCGCCTGTGATGACGGCTTTTGAACCAAAGCCAATGCGCGTCAAAAACATCTTCATTTGTTCGGACGTTGTGTTCTGAGCTTCATCCAAAATGATAAACGAATCCGACAAGGTTCTGCCGCGCATGAACGCCAGCGGCGCAACTTCAATCACTCGTTTTTCCAGAAATTTCGTCGCGCGTTCGAAATCAATCAAGTCAAACAATGCGTCGTAAAGCGGCCGCAGGTAAGGATCAACCTTGTCCTGCAAATCGCCGGGCAGAAAGCCAAGCTTTTCTCCGGCTTCGACCGCCGGGCGTACCAGCACAATTCGATTGACTCGTTTGGAAATCAGAAATTGGACAGCCATCGCCACGGCCAGATATGTTTTTCCCGTTCCCGCTGGGCCGATACCAAACACTATGTCGTTTTCTTCGATGGATTCCATGTACAGCTTTTGATTCGGGCCTTTGGCTGTAACTTGTTTGCGGCCAGCCGGGTTGATGCGTTTTTGGCCCGTCAACAATTCGCGCAAGCTGGATGTGCGGTCATCGGCGATCTGCTTGAACGCAGCGCGAAGTTCGTTGGAAGAAGGCGATCGGCCTTCCGTAAATAGCTGGCTGAAATCTTTCAGAATACGCTCGACGATGGCTACGTCGGCTTCATCACCTTCGATAATTAGTTCGTTGCCTCGGCCGCCGACGCTGACGCTCAACAGGGATTCCAGATACTTGATGTTCTGATCGTGCGGGCCGAACAAAGTTTCCAGACCGCGTTCTGGCAATGTAATTTTCAGGCTTCTCAGAGTGTTTGTTTCTTCCTCAAGTTATTAAGCCGCACTGAAAGTGTAAAGAGTGGCAGCTTTGTTGATTTCAACAGTCGCTATTCTTGAACGTTTCTCTATTGCAGCGACTGCAAAGAAGTTTCGTTATCTGAACGAAACGAAAGCTACACACGATTCGGAAAAGTGTCAATCCGGCAATTCATGAAAAAAGGTCAGGACATTGCTGCCCTGACCTTTCGTGTTTATCTGTCTGCGCTCATCAGCAAGATGGCGGGAAGACCGGGATGATGTAGCTCATCTGGTTGTTGAGCGTCAGGTGGTGCAGGTTGTGCCCTTGGTTGAAGGCTCCTGCGCTGCTTGACGCGTTCGGGTTGAAGTTGATCGCCGCGCCCGTAATACCGACCGCTCCGGTCTGGTTGTAAATCTTCAGCCAGCCGGTTCTTCCGGCAGGAACGAAGGTTTCGAACCTGGGCGTGATGCGCGGGAAGTTGTTTGAGATCGAGCTTCTGAGCTGACAGCTACCAGTCACCGAGAAGCTCAGCGCGTTTTCAGCATCGTCGTAGAAGATGCCGAACAGCGTTCCGAGCGTCGAAGCCCCGATACCCAGATTACCTCCGATGCGGTTGACGATCAGCAGCGTGTCGTTGCCATCGGCTCTGGAACCAACATTGTCCAGCGCCAGCGTCGCCGGAGTCCGGTTGTAGCTGATGCCGTCAAAGTT
>CAZXHW010000757.1:0-4241 GCA_964639915.1 uncultured Heliomicrobium sp. | reverse complement strand
TCTGGACAGGGCATTTTACCCTGGTTAAGTGTCCAGGTTTTGGGGACCACTACATAGTTCTGCCAATCCAAACTTCGACAGATTCAAGCGCGGAGAATTTGTGCGGTGCGCTTCGGCGATGCGTTGTTGAGCGATTTCGTAATTCATGGCGGTGTCTCCTGAAATGTACAACGCGGTTGTTGTACAACAATTGTGTTGCACAAACGGCTGGGTGGCTTCGGGGACGATTATTTCAACAAGGCGATGAAGCCTGCCTGTTCGAAGTGATGGTCGCCGGTTAGAGTTTCGGTCAAACCTTCCCGCTCCATCACGATGAAGGAGATGCAATCGGTCAGCGACCATCCTTTGTCCGGGCGACTTCGGTAAAGAGCCAAACCGGCATCGAATAGCTCAGGTGACGGAGGTAAAACGGTGATTTGAGGATCGGTGTAAAGATGATCAATCAATGCCAAGCAACGTGTGCGGCGAGGCGGAGCAGAAAACGCCGCTGTCAATTCGGAGACAACCCAGGCTGTTGTAAAAATACGACCGTTTAGGGTTGGCGTTATGGCTGCGGCCTTTGGGTGAGTTACATCGCTGGGTGACAGCAACGCGACGTAGTAAAAGGTATCAGCAAAGACATCATTTATCCTCTGAGTCGGCATCACGTTTCTCGGCTCCGAATAAATAATGATCGTGGTTGAGGGCAAAGTCGGCTGGCAGCCCTTCGATCGTGCCTGCAAACTTCATGAGCCGTTGGCCAACGGTTTCAGTTAGCGGGTCCTTGCTAGAGGTTTCCACGATGATTCTCACCGTTTGACCTTCTGGCAATGAAGCCGGAGGGTCAAGAACGACGACGCCTTGATGAACTGTTCCGGTAAACTCTGTTTGTTCATTCAGCATAAATCACCTCTGTGTGGATTCTACTGCATCTCAAGAAAACGCCAAGCACTTAAAAGTCAGGCTCCTGGTATTCGCCAAAGACGGGTCGCAGAGCGTCGCACATTTCTCCGAGGGTACAGTCGGCGCGGGCGCAATCTATCAGCAGAGGCATCGTGTTGACGGATTCGTCTTCGGCACCTTTTCGCAGGGCGGCGAGGGCGTTTTGGGCGGCAGAACTGTCGCGGTTGGCGCGCAGTTTAGCCAAACGTTCGTGCTGCAATTCGGCGACGGATTCGTCAATGTATAGAATGTTGGCTTCGCCGAGTTCGTTGCCGTCCATTTGGTAAGCATTGACGCCGACGATGACTTTTTCGCCGCGTTCGACGGCGCGTTGGTATTGATAGGCTGATTCCTGAATTTCTTTTTGCGGGTAGCCGAGTTCAATCGCTTCGACCATTCCGCCCATTGCGTCAATTTTGCGGAAGTACTCGTAAGCTTCTTCTTCCAATTCGCTGGTCAGTTTTTCGATGAAGTAAGAACCCCCGAGCGGGTCTACAGTGTTTGTCACGCCGGTTTCGTGCGCGATGATTTGCTGAGTTCTCAAGGCGATCAGTGCTGCACGTTCGGTCGGCAAAGCGAGGGCTTCGTCGTATCCGTCGCAATGCAGGCTTTGCGTTCCGCCGATCACTCCGGCGAGCGCCTGAATGGCGACGCGAATGATGTTGTTAATCGGTTGCTGAACGGTCAGGCTGACTCCGGCAGTTTGTGTGTGGAAACGCATTTGCCACGAACGAGGATTTTTCGCGTTAAAGCGTTCAGTCATGACGCGATGCCAAATGCGGCGAGCGGCTCGGTACTTGGCGATCTCTTCAAAAAAGTCATTGTGCGCATTGAAGAAAAACGACAGACGCGGCGCAAAGTCGTCCACGTCCAAGCCAGCGCGAATGCCGTAATCAAGGTATTCGATGCCGTCACGCAAGGTGAAAGCCAATTCCTGCGCGGCAGTCGCTCCGGCTTCGCGGATGTGGTAGCCGGAAATAGAGATCGAATTCCACTTGGGCATTTGCTCAGCGCAGAACTTGAACGTGTCTGTAATCAGTCGCATTGCTGGTCGCGGAGGATAAATCCATTCCTTTTGCGCGATGTATTCTTTCAGAATGTCGTTTTGCAATGTTCCGCCGATTTGGCTGAAGGGGACGCCCTGTTTTTCGGCATTCGCCAGAAAGAACGCGAAAATCATCGAAGCCGGCGCGTTGATCGTCATCGAAGTTGTCACTTGATCCAGCGGGATGCCGTCGAAGAGAACTTCCATGTCTTCGCGCGAAGCGATGGCAACACCGCATTTGCCGACTTCACCTTCGGAAACTGCGTGGTCGGAATCGAAACCCATCAGCGTCGGCAGATCGAACGCGGTCGAAAGCCCAGTCTGGCCATGTTCCAGCAAGTATTTGAAGCGTTCGTTGGTGTCGAAGGCGGAGCCGAATCCGGCGAACTGGCGCATCGTCCAGGTTCTGGCTCGATAGCCAGTCGGATGAATGCCTCGCGTGTACGGCGGTGTGCCCGGAAAGCCTATGTCACGTTCGAAATCAATGTCGGCTACATCGCGCGGCGTGTACAAACGTTTGATCGGCTTCAGCGAAACGGTGGTGAACTGGTCCTGGCTTTCGGGCATTTTTTGCAGCGAAGCCGCCAGAGTTTTCTCTTCCCATTCCTGTTCCAGTTCGTCAATGTGGTTGTTGATTGCGGTGTCTGTTGATGAGCTCATAAATGAAATCCCCCATTCATTTTACCCTAACGCAGCGTGCAGTAGCAGGTGCGTGGCATAAAACAGCGCGACTCCGATAAAGACAAACAGCGACGCCTGCCAACCGCCATGGTTCACTTCGGGGATTAGGTCGGAAGTGGCAATGTAAAGCGTCACACCGGCTGAAAGCGGCAACGCATATTTTACGACAGGGCTGACCAGTGCAACCGACAGAACGCCTGCAAACGTAGCCAACGCGACCATCGCGGTTGCGATCTGGGCTGTGCGAATGGCTTTGCCGGAAGAAAGGATGATTGAAGCGACTGTCACGCCTTCGGGGATCTTGTGCAATAGCACGGCGATAAACAGCACAGCGCCTAACCTGAAGTTTGTCAGCAGGCCTGACGCGATGGCAACTCCGTCGAAAAAAGCGTGAATCGCAAGTGCGATGACGGCTGCTGTGGCTGCGCCTCGGCGCTGCATTTCTTCCGGATGGATTTCCTCGCCGAAGTGAAAATGCGGCGCGATGGTGTGTTCCAGCAATTGAACCAGCATATATCCCGCCAGCAACCACGCCATTGCCGACGTCATATCTTCATTGGATTTGCCGCCGATCTCCGGAATTACTTCCAACAAAACGGCCGCAAGAATAAAACCAGCGCCAAGCCCAATGAGTTGCTTCTGACGCATCCGGCTTAAATCCCGGAGCTGGGTCAGCAGAAATCCTCCCAGCAGATTTCCAGCCGCTGCCAGCAATCCGAAGATCATTAATTGAGGAACTAGATTCATTATCGAAGTAGATTCGGGCGAAGTTTCGGTGCCAAAAACGTCGCGAACTATAGCACAGCGAACAGGGAAGGCACTAATTGGACAAAATGCTTAAAGCTTAAACATTTTTTGCTTTTATAGAACATAGGCAGAGGCCAATAATGTGATAAAGCATACCGATATTTATAGGTAAAATCTGATTTTAGAGTTTCTGACTTCAAGTAACACCTTAAAGAACAAATTCCTTGACACTCACTAGCTACTCTTCTAGTATGCTGGCCACTTGGTGGCCAAAAGTAGAGCATATTGGTTCAAATTGGTCTAGCCTAGGATGTTTTGGTGGTTCAAGTGAAAATTCCAGGGGCAATAATAGCTAAGAAGATGATTAAGCAAAATCTTCTTTAAGGCGTGGAGCGTCGCCGCGACGAATTTCTGAAGCTGATGCTGATAGGAAATTACACAGCCAAGATGGACGAGAAAGGTCGGCTAAAAATTCCGGCGGACTTTAAGCGTTATCTGGAGGATACCTATCAAAGCACAGATTTTTACGTGACAAGCGCGAAAGGCGACAGCGTTTGGATTTATCCGATGAAGGAGTGGCAGGAAAAGCTGGAGAAAATGAATCAGGCTCCTTCGGAAGAACCAGCAATCAAAAAGTTTGCGCAGCGAGTTAGCTACTATGGACAGAGACAGGAAATTGACGCGCAAGGACGAATTCTGATTCACCCGCTGCTCAGGAATGCTGCCAAGCTGGTAGGTGAAGTGATGGTGATTGGTCAGTCTAGGTTTCTGGAAGTTTGGGAAGCAGAAGATTTCAGAGCGCGCATGGAAGCCGACCCGTATACCGACGACGACGCAAGGATTCTGG
>CAZXHW010000756.1:0-4258 GCA_964639915.1 uncultured Heliomicrobium sp. | reverse complement strand
TTTGCTGTTCAGCTCAAACGCTTTGCATCCCACTTGCGCCGTATGGAAGTGTCAGTCGTGCAGTCATCGGATTTTTACACCAACATTTTCGGAATGCTTGGCGCTGCACTGGCAGGTGTACCTGTGCGGATTGCTGCCAGACGGGAAGGAGCAGAACGACCGGCTTTTCAGCGCCGCGTTGAACGCGGCTCTTATCGCTTGGCGCAGGCTGTAATCGCAAATTGCGAAACTGTGCGCAAAGAATTGATTGCCGAAGGAGTGCCAGAGCAAAAAGTCATCACCAGCTACAACGGCCTTCATCCTGAACGTTACGCGCCTTGCCCGGAATCTCAGCGAGCAGAATTGCTTTCGGAACTTGGATTGCCACAAGCAATTGGCCGGCGGCTGGTGACCATCGTCGCCAATTTACGACCCGTAAAAGATCATTCGACCTTTCTTCGCGCTGCACGCCATGTTCGATCCGTTGTGCCGGACGCCGCGTTCTGCTTGGCCGGAGAAGGTGAGTTGTTGGAACCGTTGCGCCAGCAGGCGGCGCAACTTGGTTTGGAGCAGGACGTGTTTTTTGCCGGACGCTGTGTGCGCGTGGCGGAATTATTGTCGGTTTCCGACATTGGTGTTTTGAGTTCTTCATCGGAAGGGTTCTCAAACGCAATCATTGAATATATGGCTGCTGGGCTACCTGTTGTCGCCACGGAAGTGGGCGGTGCGCGCGAAGCAGTACTCGAAGGGGAAACGGGCTACCTGGTTGGAACAGGTGATGCTAATTCAATGGCAGCCAGGATCATTGATTTGCTGAATGATCGTGAGCGGGCAGCCGAAATGGGGAAACGCGCCAGGCGAATCGTTGAAGAGCGGTTTTCAAGCGCCGCATTGCTTGAGCGCACGCATCGTTTGTACGACCGATTGCTTTCAAATCGGCAAGCGACTTCGCCGCGAGGTGTCGGAAAATACGAGAAAGAGATCGAAAGGGTGAGCCGGTGAGCGCAGAAGATTCAGTCGCTGGCTTTACACAACAGCACCAAGCCCCGGATATGAGCAATAAGCCGTTGCGAATTTTAGTTGCTGCCCCTTCGCTGGATATTCTTGGCGGGCAGTCTCGCCAGGCGGCCCTGTTGTGTGATTGGCTGAATCGCCAATCTGGCATGGCAGCTTTATTTGTCCCGCATAATCCTCGTTTGCCGGGCGTTCTACGGCAATTGCAACGGATCAAATATGTTCGCACCATTGTGACCTCGTTTTGGTACTGGGCCTTGCTCCTGATTCGGGTGCGGCGATGTGATGTCGTGCATGCGTTTTCAGCATCGTATTATTCATATCTGTTTTCGGCGATGCCTGCCTTGTTGGTTGCAAAACTGTTCGGCAAAAAAAGCGTGCTCAATTACCATAGTGGTGAAGCCGAAGATCATTTGAAAAACTGGCCATTGACGGCTCGCCCGACAATGAAATGGGCGAGCATTATCGTTGTGCAGTCGGGATATTTGAAGGATGTTTTTGCGCGTTTTGGCCTGAATGCAGCGGTCATAGCCAGTTCGGTGAATTTGGAGCGATTCCACTTTCGCCAGCGGAATCCTTTGCGCCCTGTTTTCCTCTCGAATCGTTTGCACGAACCGTTGTATAACGTTGCCTGCATTGTTCGAGCCTTTGCAGTAATTCAGCGCAGCCGCGCTGATGCCAGATTGATCATTGCGGGAGACGGAACGGAGCGCAATGAATTGGAGCGACTGGCTGCCGAATTAAAGTTGCATGGGGTAGAATTTATTGGCCGCGTGGATTACACGCGAATGCCGGCGGTTTACGATGCCGCGGATATTTACCTTAACTCGCCTAACCTGGACAATTTTCCAAACTCGATCATGGAAAGTTTTGCTGCCGGATTGCCGGTGGTGACCACTGATGCCGGAGGCATTCCTTACTTGCTTTCCCATGAGAAGACAGTGTTGATGGTTGGAACCGGAGATCACGTGGCATTGGCGGAGAACGCTTTGCGTTTGCTTGATGATCAGGAATTGGCGGACCGAATAACGCAGCATGCTCTTGAGGAATGTGACAAGTACTCTGCGGCCACAGAACGAAGGCGCTGGATAGAGGTTTACAAACAATTGGCCACGGGAGATTTAATGACAGAGTGTGCGCAAGTTGCTCTTGGGAAGCAAAAAAGATGAAAAGATTGCTTACGATTCAGTTAAATCGCCTAGCAAATAAAGAGTTACGACTGCTTCCCGGATTCTCTTCCCCCGAAGAAGAATAAATGGTTGAACAAATCTTTAGGCCTCTGGCTAATCACAGCCTTGTACATAGACTCGCAATCTCACTGCCTTGGATGCTCCGATATCCCTGGTGGAGAGTTGGGGAATTTTCTCGTCGCTTATCTGTCCCGGACACTCCGCAACATGTGATTCTGACCGTTTGCAACCATTTCGAACCTTCCTGGAGTTCCAATGGAACGAATTTGGACTGGGCGGTTCAGCAAAAACGCGTGGAAGATTGGCGGCGAAAAACCGTTGCCCTTGGGCAGGCGGTTAAGGATTGCGACGGCACGCCTTTTCGACACACCAACTTTTACCCGATAGAGCAGTATCACGAAGGATTATTGGATCAGCTTGCAGAGATTCAGGCTGATGGATTTGGCGAGGTAGAAATTCATCTGCATCACGGCGTAGAGCGACCTGATACTGCCCAGAATCTGCGACGCATATTGGTCGAATACCGTGACATTCTGGCAGAGCGCCACAACCTGCTTTCGCATGTGCCTGGCAGCGAAACGCCAAGATATGCGTTCATTCACGGAAATTTCGCACTTGCCAACATGGATGGCGGGCGATGTTGCGGTGTTGACGAAGAGATGCAGATACTGGCTGAAACTGGCTGTTATGTTGATATGACAATGCCAGCCATACTTTATCGTTCTCAAACTCCACGCCTTAACGCAATTTATCAATGCGGACGGCCACTACATGAGCGGGCTCCATACTGGAGCGGACCCGATCTTAAAGTGGGCGATTCGCCAACATTACCGATATTGATAACCGGTCCGCTGGTTTTCGACTGGCGGCGGCGCCACCGCGGATTACCTTATCCCAGAATAGATGATGGCTCTTTGTCCGCGAACTATCCCCTGGATTCCATCCGTTTTCAGAATTGGCGAAACGCAGGCATCTCCGTTCGTGGCCGAGCCGATTGGGTTTTTATCAAACTTTACTGTCACGGTTTCTTCGATCACGATCAGGACGCGATGATCGGTGAAGGGATTTTACGGTCCATGTCAGAGATCCTGGAACATTCCGCTCGCACCGGAGAGTTCAAAATCCATTTCGCCAGTGCCCGCGAAGCCTTCAACATTGCGCTGGCAGCCGTTGATGGGCATTCGGGAAATCCGCATCTTTATCGTGATTACAATCTCCGCACAATTATGCAATCCAACGCTCGCAAGCCTTTGCTGGAGGGAAAGGTTTCGGGGGGAATAGATTGATTGGAGGCCATCTTGTAAACGCGGACGCTCACTGGGAAGAAAAGAACTTCTCAGGTTTGAGAGTCTGTTTTGAGATTGCTTCTAGGCACACACAGCTTAGCTATGAAGGAGATTGGCAATGGGCATTATTGGCGGCGAGATAGGCTATCGGCTGCTTAGAAAAATTGGCTTACAAGATTCGCGCATGGACGGCAGTGTTTATCTAAACAAGAGCAAATTGGAAACACTTCTGGGCGATAGCATTTGGCGGCAAATTTCGGGAAAGACGGTCATTGATTTTGGTTGTGGCGCGGGAACGGAAGTTGTCGAAATGGCGAAGAACGGTGCGAACAGGGTTATTGGTGTTGATATACAGGAGAAGTTTCTTCAACTCGGCCGCGAACACGCCGAGCAATCGGGTGTGGCGGATCGCTGCAGATTCACCACATCCCCGGATGAATATGCTGACGCAATTGTAGCCATAGATTCATTCGAGCACTTTGCCGATCCACAGGCAATACTTGCCGAAATGCGTCAGATGCTAAAACCCGGCGGGTTTGTATTGGCGGCGTTTGGGCCCACCTGGTATCACCCTTTGGGCGGGCATTTGTTTTCGACTTTTCCCTGGGCACACCTTCTATTTACGGAAAAGGCTCTGATTCGTTGGCGCTCAGATTTCATCGCGGATGGCGCTGAAAATTTTGGGGAAGTTGAAGGCGGGTTGAACCAAATGACGATTCGTAAATTTGAGCGCATTGTCGAGCAAAGCCCTTTCAAGTTCGAATCATTCGAGGCAGTTCCGATACGAAA
>CAZXHW010000755.1:0-4258 GCA_964639915.1 uncultured Heliomicrobium sp. | reverse complement strand
GGTGGAGTTGGTGGACGCCGTTCGCAAATTGATGATTACCTGTGAATCTGAAAGTCGCTCGCCTGAATCCATCACCGAAACAGATATTGCGCGTCATTTATACACTGCAAATTTGCCCGATCCAGATTTGCTGATTCGCACCAGCGGCGAAATGCGCGTCAGCAATTTTTTGCTTTGGCAAATTGCTTATTCTGAAATTTACGTTACCGACACGCTGTGGCCGGATTTTCGCCGCCCGGACATTTTTACCGCCATTGTGAATTACCAAAAACGCGACCGCCGCTTTGGCGGATTGAGCGAAGGCCGTCTCGCCGTGGTCAAAGCATCTTGATTGGGAGTTGAAGGGGCGGAGATGGGAGAGAGATTTTGCTCACATCAAATTCTTGCCTCACAATTCTTATTCCCCGAAATTTATGGCTCGTATTCTTACCGCAATTGTTTTCCTGCCGATTCTGTTTTCCGTTTTATGGTTTGGGCCGCCAGTTTGGTTTGCGGCGATGGCTGGCTTGGCCATTTTGCTGGGGCTTTATGAGTATTACGCACTAACCAAATCGGACGGACAGATTCTGGGAATGATAGCGGCGGCGGCAATCCTCGCCGCTTTTTATTTTCACAGACACGATTTGGTGCTGGCGATTTTAGCGGCCCTGGTCATCGTCGAGCTGTTAATGCAGCTTTTCAGCAATGCCAATCAAGACGATTTCAGCCACGTCCTGGCCAATGCTGCGGTCAGAGTTTTCGGGGTTGTGTATGTTGTAGTGCTTGGCGGATACATTGTCGCTTTGACGATGATTGAAAGCCCGATTCAAAAATTGCCATCGAAATTGCTGACCCTCTTTTTCATGGTAGTTTTTGCTGGCGACACCGGAGCTTATTTTACAGGCCGAAAATTTGGTCGCCGGAAATTGGCTCCGCGAGTCAGCCCTGGGAAAACCATTGAAGGTTTGATCGGCGGTTTGGCGGGAAATGTTATTGCGGCAGTGATTGCCCATTACTGGTTTTTCCCGGAATTGAAGCTTGAATTTGCTATTCCGCTGGCAATTGTAATGGGCTTACTGGGAGCAACGGGCGATTTGTGCGAATCCATGCTCAAACGCGGCGCGAAAGCCAAAGATGCTGGTAAGCTGATTCCCGGACACGGAGGCTTGCTGGATCGGCTGGACAGCATGCTTTTCAATGCGCCTGTGCTTTTTTACTTTTCCGTGATTTTCTTGCAGTAATCTGGGAGTCGCTGGTTCAGCAATTACCGGCAACTTTATGAAACAAATAGCAATTTTAGGCTCAACAGGTTCGATTGGCTGCAACACGTTGCGGGTCGTTGAGGCGTTTCAGGGAGAGTTTTCCGTTGCGGCTCTTGGCGCAGGCGCAAACGTCGAATTACTGGCTGAACAAGTTGAACAGTTTCGTCCGCGCCTGGTTTCAGTCAGCGATGAAGCCAGCGCTGACCAGTTTCGACACGAATTAAAAAAACGTGGCGTGGTGGATTTGCCGAAAATCGCCATTGGCGTTGATGGGCTAAGTGAAGTCGCGACAGTAGATGGAGCCGAAATTGTCATTGGTGCCGTCGTTGGCGCTTTGGGATTATTGCCGACCTACAGAGCTCTGGAGCTCGGTCGCCGAGTGGCTCTTGCCAACAAAGAGACTTTGGTTGTTGCCGGGGAGTTGATGACCAAAGCGGCTGAAAAATTCGGCGCTGAACTTTTGCCTGTGGACAGCGAACACAATGCATTGCACCAGTGCCTGCGAGGCGAAAAGCGGCACGAGCTAAAAAAATTGATTCTGACCGCTTCGGGCGGTCCATTCCGAAATGCCAGCCGCGAAGAAATTGAGCAGGCGACTCCGGCGCAGGCGCTTAAACATCCCACCTGGCGAATGGGCGCAAAGATCACCATTGATTCCGCTACGTTAATGAACAAAGGGCTGGAAGTGATTGAAGCGCATTGGCTTTTCAATTGCTCAGCGGATGAGATTGATATTGTCGTGCATCCCCAATCGGTTGTTCATTCTATGATCGAACTGATAGATGGTTCCATCATTGCTCAACTGGGGGTGACAGACATGCGGCATGCAATCCAGTATGCTCTGACGTATCCGGATCGCCGCCCTACCCAATTGCCCTCGTTAGATCTGGCGAGCCTGAGCAAATTGGAGTTTTCCCCTCCGGACACCGAAAAATTTCCTTGCGTCAATCTTGCTTACAAGGCTTTGAGGGCAGGGGGGACAATGCCCGCTGTCCTGAACGCCGCAAACGAAGTTGCGGTCGCCGCATTTCTGGACGAACGAATCAAGTTTGGCCAAATTCCCAAGTTGATCCAGGCAGTTTGTGATGCGCACACTATCCAGGAGGCTTCAAGCCTGGACATCGTTCTGGGCGCGGATAAATGGGCGCGCGAATGGGTGACAAATAAAATTACTCAGGAACGAACTGCAGCAACCTCCAATTTTTAACTTTGAAAGCTCAATCAGCGCATTGATAGAAATAATAGGGTGTAAAAAGGAGAACGGGCTTAACAACGCCTCACTCGTCGTTAAGCCCATATGCGAACTTCTTATCGGAAGGATAAGGGTGATCTAAATGGTTGCTCTTCAGTATCCTCACTATACTTCGGAGCGATCACCGTTAATTGGGGAGCTACACGCCCGGCTTTTCAGAAAGTTCCACTCAGTTTAAGAAAAAATCGGAATTACTTTGCGAATGGCTTTTGGGCAGCCTGGAAAAGCAAAGCTGTCTGGAAATATCAGTCAGCAAACTTTTTTATAAAAAAATGGCAAACATCTTGGAACCTTCGCCAGAGTAAGGCGTTTACCAGCCCAAGAAAGATGATTGGTAATCGTTGAATATAGTGAGGATATTCAACAAGCAATTAAGCCAGCTTTTACCGATCATCAGAATCTCTTGTGTGTGTATCGCATTTAAGGCTCAAGGTGAGTGAGGCACCTTGAGCCTTTCTCCTTTTGCGCGCTTAAATTTTCAGCAAACAATCAACGGTCTGGTCTTTCCTGCTAGAAAGTATTTTCATTGACTAGAAAATTTTCTGTGGCTCCAGTCAGGCTTTGCATATAATCCGCCCCGTCTTAAGCCCCGTCCTTTTAAACTCTTCAACTTTCCCCGGCCCCAATTCCGACTTAATACCAAGGATAGCTAGCTTATGCTGAAAGTATGTTTGACGGTGACGGCACTGATGTTTTTGTCGCTGATTGAAATTACGGCACAAGGACGCATGCTTAACAGTCCTTATCCACAAACGGGATTTGTGACAGAGCGGCTTTCTCCGATTGAGCTGGAAAAATGGAAAGGGATTGAACGCATAGTTTTTGCAGAAAATAGTGAAGGCCAAGTCGCATATCCGACATTGCAAAATCTTTGGCAATGGATCGAAACCAGCGGACACACGGTTTATATCGAAATCATCAAGCTGCGAGGTGGTTTTAGCTGCACTGCCGGACTTTTCCACATAGAAAGACTTGATCCCTTGGGAAACCATCATATTGCTGTGATCAAGCTGAATCTGGATAGCATCAATCAGGCGTATGTTGGTCCGGAAACCAGGAAAGCAAATGGTTTTGTGCCATTTCTGGGGCTGGAGAAAGAAGAACGCTACGCTGAAGTTCTTGGCCATGAGCTTGCGCATGCGGTTCACATTCTGACGGATTTGGATCGGTCGCGCCTGGTTGAAGACACAATCCAAGAAACCAACCAGATGATACTGGCTTTGCATCAGCGGCCTAAACCCGGTGGAATCGCAGCCGACCTGAAACGCCGGATATTCAAACGGGATGTCTTGCTCAAATCGCTGGAAAAGCAGGCCGAGGGCATTGAGAAAGTGATTTGGCGGGAACTTGCTGCTACCAAATCACTTACAGCCTCAGGTCAAGCAGGTAGGAAATAAAACGTCAGCCCCAAAATTGTGTAAACGGCCAGCAGCAATACTCCTTCCATCCAATTTGATTCGCCGTCTTGTGCAATCAGCGCAACAATTAAAACCGATACTGAAATCGCAACGACTTCCAGGGAAGAAAAGATCAAATCCATGGGTCTGCCAAAGGCATAGCTGGCAAACACCAATACGGGTGCCACAAACAATGCCACTTGCATGCTGGACCCTACGGCAATGTTGAGCGCCAAATCCATTTTGTTTTTCATGGCCACCAAAATGGCTGTCGAATGTTCAGCGGCATTGCCGATGATGGCGACCAGGATCACGCCAACAAAAATTTGAGTCAGCCCAAGTGTGTGGGAAGCTTCTTCAACTGCGCC
>CAZXHW010000754.1:0-4266 GCA_964639915.1 uncultured Heliomicrobium sp. | reverse complement strand
CACAACACAACCCGGCACTGGCCAAAACGATGGCAAGCATCGAAGAGCGTTTCATATTCCTCCGTAGCTTCTTGAAATTCTTCCTGAAGTTCTTCACAGGCATTGACGCGTAATAGTGTTGGCCATCTGTCGCCAACCGTCAATAACCTATTTACTTTTCTTTTACTTCGGGCTGCCAGGGAATCAAAATAAAGGAAGGCATTGACGACGAACGGCGCGGATCGTAACTGACCCGCGCCGCGTTTTTGCCTGGACAACTGAAGTATGTCTAGCCGTGAGATTTGTGTTTGGCGCTGCACGAACCGCCAGAACAGCATCCGTCTTCCGCTTTGGCCTGTTTGTTTGATTTGGCAGGTTTGGAATCGGCTTTGTTGGCCTCGACTTTCTTTTCACAGCACGAACCGCCCTTGCAGCAATCAGCGCCCGGTTTGCAGCAGCTTTCGCCGTCTTTTGTAGCAGCGCAAGCCTCGTGACCTTTGTCGGCTGAGCAGCACGAACCACGGTCACAGCAAGCGGCGCCCGCGGCACAACAAGCAGCGTCCTTGTGGTTGGCATGTTTATCCTGAATTGAATCGGCTGCGTAGGTGATTCCGGCCAGTCCAAGGACCAGCACAACGACGAGCAATTTGATCTTAGTCATTTTCTTTCTCCTGAATTTCGGTTGAAGTTTGTCACACGAGCGACAGGCATCGGCCTATCGCAATCAATCAGTGGACACACTTCGGCATTAAATCAGGAAAACACAGCATCGCAGGTGAGTTTGTTGACTGTTCAGTAAGCGGGATTGGGTGAAGAGAATTCTGTCGGCTTTAGCCGGTTCTTCAAGCTGCTGCTGCAACACCACCGGCGCAGCAATCACCGAAAACTGGTTTCGCTGGAAACCGCTCGGCAATTCCGAAGTCGGCGCGTTCAGGATGCAGCATTCATCCTGGCAAGGATCGGATTTGGATGATTGATTGGGCTGCGATTCTTCTGCACAGCAGTCGCCCTTGCCAGAAAACGCACAGGCAGAATCATTGACGGGCATCGCAGCAGCGCAATTTTCCGCTTCAACCGTGGCTGTTTCCATCGGCCCGCAACACCACAAGCAATTCGCTCCGCTCAGCCAAATTGCCAGCGCAGTTGCTGCCAAGCGCTTTATCCAAAGCCTGCCGGGTTGTGATTGCCAGATCGTCATCGGTTCTTTATCAGCGGAATTTTCCGCAATTGGTTGCGGAAGGTATCAACTTCAGCAAGCGATATGCCTGAAGCTTTCTTCGCGTGACTTTCAGCCAACAAATTTCAGCGTGGTTTCGCCAATCTTAACAACGTCGCCATTAACCAGCGGATACGGTTCCTGCGGTTTCAGCCGTGTGCGGCCATTGATCACAGTTCCGTTGGCGCTGCCCAGGTCTTCGATAAAAAACTGATGGCCGCGTGTGGTGACTCTGGCATGGCGGCGCGAAATGCGCGAGGCAGGATCGAACTTGGAAAGGTCAACGTCAGGCCGAATGCCGCGATGCGGGTCCAGCCGCCCAATCGTAATTTCATTTTCCGCCACCAGTGGGAAATTCGCGTCGGTGTCCATATCCATAATCATCAACATGGCGGATGTGCGTTCGATACTGGGTGCGCGTTCGCCGAAATAGATTCGATACAAATCGCTCGGCGTCATGTCGCGGCCACAGTGGTGACAGGGAGCGACAATCGCCAAGGAAGTTCTGCCGACCTGCGTCGCGTACAATTCGTTTTCACGGATCAAACTGTCCAGGAAAGATTCGCGTTCGCCTTCGGCCATCGCGTCCCAATCCAGATTCCGTTCGGTGCATAACCGTTTGATTTGCGTGATCGCAAAATCCAGCCGAGATGCCCGCTGCAGCCGATCATCTTCGACCAGCATTCCCATCAACACCTGTTTGTGTTCCGGCGCAAGCTGATTGAGCCAGTCTTTTAGTTGAGTTTCGATACCCGTTCCATTCGTCATTATTCAGGTTACCTCGCGCCGGGGATTGTAGCCCGACGTGGCCTTATCGCCAAAATCACTTTTAACGTTTAGCGAAGGTGAAACCCACACCGAAATTTTCTTGCCTGTCACGTATTCGGTCAGTAGGATGCCGGAGCGCGCAACAGTTCCCGGATTCGATCTTCGCAGTTGACCGAGACCCGCTCTTTCTCGACGCCAGATCAGCGCGCAGCCAGTCACAACCGCAGAAAGAGCGTTCTCCCTTTTCGGAGCCAGGCCAATGACAGACCTTGCAGTCTTAGCCCACGATGTGACCACGTACCTAACGCCCTTTTTGCCAACTCTGCTCAAAAAAGCCGGAGAGGCCGTGGTCACCGAAACCACCAAGAAAGCCGTCGGCGAAACCTGGGACGCCACCAAAGCCTTGTGGACCCGGATGAAATCCAAAGTGGAAGAGAAACCCGCCGCTCTGGAAGCCGCCCAAGACTTGGCCGCGAATCCCAACGACGCCGACTCCCAAGCCACGCTGCGCAACCAACTGAAAAAGCTCCTAAACGAAGATCAATCCTTCGCCACCGAAATCGAGCAACTGTTCAACAAAGCCAAAGAAGTCTCTGGCAGCCATGTCAGCGCCACCCACGGCGGCATCGCCTTCGGCGACAACGCACAAAACAACATCGTAGTCGGCACAGTTCACGGTGATTTTGTGAAAGGCGATAAACACAGCTAGATATGCCCAACGAACAACACCCCAAGTCAGACGGAACTACATTTGGCGATAAGGCGCAGAACAACGCCGTCGTCAAGACAGTGCAGGGAGATTTCGTCTACAACGCTGCCGCGGCAAAGCTCTATGCACGTCACCAACTCCGCAAACCACTGGATGATTTCACTGGGCGTGAAAAGGAGATCGAAGAGCTCCTTGCCAAGCTCCGTCAGGGAGGCCGCGCAAGCATTACCGGCATCAGCGGAATGAGTGGCATCGGCAAAACTGAATTGGCGCTGATCGTCGCCGATCGGCTTCGCGAAGATTACCCGGATGCCCAACTGTTTCTGGAAATGCGTGGCATAGATGAAAAACCGCTTGCGCCAGCGGAAGCGCTGGCTTCCTCCATCCGCGCCTTTGAAGGCCCGGAAGTTCCATTGCCCGATGATATCAACGAACTGAAAAAGATTTACCTGAGTGTGTTGAGTGATAAGCGTGCATTGGTTGTGCTGGACAATGCTGCCGATCAGAACCAGATGCGACTGTTAACTCCGCCCGCAGGCTGCGCAATGCTCGTGACTTCGCGCAACATTATCGCTGGAATGGATCGCATAACGCTTGATCAACTTAGCTTGAAAGAAGCGCGCGAACTACTCATCAGCATCTGCGATCGCATCACGCCTGAACTGGCCGATCAAATCGCAGATCTGTGCGGATATCTGCCGTTAGCCCTCCGCGCCGCAGGCAGCATGCTAGATGTTATGGTGGATTTAGATGTCGTTGACTACGTCAAACAGTTATTTGAAGAACGAACGCGTCTAGAAACCATTGGAGCAGAAGGTGTGGAGATTGGCGTCGAGGCTTCATTCAATCTCAGTTATCTGCGCCTCGATACAGAAGTAGCACGAGTTTTTCGGGCGCTCTGCATTTTTCCCGGCTCGTTTGATGCGCAGGCTGAAGAAGCTATTTGCGAAGACGCCGCTCATAAACATCTGAGCGATTTAGTCAAACGCAGCTTAGTCCTGTTCGATAAAGCGTCAAAACGTTACCGCCTTCACGACCTAATAAGAGTATTTGCTGATAAATGTTTGCCCGATAAGGAACGACTGACTAAGCAACACGAACATGCGGAGCATTATTTGCGCGTTCTCGCTGATGCTGATGATTTATATGAAAAAGGAGGCCCATTTATTCAACAGGCACTAACCTTATTTGACTCGGAGTGGCTCAACGCTGAAGCAGGCTGGAAGTGGGCGAGACGAAATAACATAACGAACCAGCGTGCGTTGGAATTGTGCACTCTGTACCCAGATGTATCTACGTATATTTCGGAGTTCAAACTACCACCTGGTGAACGAATTGTGCGGCGAAAGGTCGCTTTAGCTGCAGCACGCGGGCTAGGCATAAAAGAAAGCGAAGGTTGGCATCTTTCCAATTTAGGAATTGCCTATATGCACTCCGGTCAGATTAAACGCGCCAACGATATTTTCAAGCAACATCTGCAGATTGTACGCAACCTCGGCGACCGCACAGCGGAAGGAATAGTGCTCTTAAGTCTTGGTATTTCATGTTTTGAATTAGGCGAATTACAACAATAAATCAAATTTTACGAGCAAGC
>CAZXHW010000753.1:0-4268 GCA_964639915.1 uncultured Heliomicrobium sp. | reverse complement strand
GAACCCCAGCGCAATCTGATGCAATCAACGCAATCCCTAGACGGCGGCGGCTCGGTGGCCGCGGATACGTTCGGCAACGTTTACGTCATCTGGCATGCGGCGGGTGAGCAGAAAGGCGAACAACATCGCCGCGTCTGGCTGGCGCGCTCTACTAACGAAGGCAAAACCTTTGCCCGCGAAAGTGCCATTGATACTTCCAATGACCACAAACTGACAGGAGCTTGCGGCTGCTGCGGGTTGCGGGCATTTGTGGATTCGCAAGGTGCGCTTTCCGTCCTTTACCGCACGGCGACAGACATGATCGAACGCGGAATGTTTTTGCTGACTTCAACTGACAAAGGTAAAACGTTCAGCGGGCAACGACTAGACCACTGGAACCTGACGACCTGTCCGATGAGCAGCGCAACAATGGCATCAACTCCCACCTGGAATCTGGCAGCTTGGGAAAATAACGGCCAGGTATTTTTTGCCGCGCTCAATCGAAATGAACTGGTCAAAATCTCAGCGCCTGACGAAACCGGCAAACGCAAACATCCAGTGATCGCGACAAACTCTAAAGGCGAAACGATTCTGGTTTGGACGGAAGGCACTGGCTGGAAAAAAGGCGGTTCGCTGGCTTGGCAAGTGTTAGATCGCGAAGGCAAACCGACTGCTCATAAAGGCTCTGCGTCTGATGTGCCGGTTTGGGGACTGGCGACAGTGGTCGCCGAAACCGACGGCAGCTTTTCTATCATTTATTGAATCTACCCGATCCCGTGGCGCAGAGCTTCGGTTCTGCGCCTAAACTCTCCGCCATTTTCTATTTATCTCTCTTTTTCCTTTTCCGCCTTGACTCTGTAGTCAGCTACAGGGTGTAGACTTTCATTCGTTGGGAGGAAAAGCGGAATGAGTCCATCAAAACGAAAAACTCTGGCTCACGAAACATCCGGCTCTGACGAGTCGGTCTGGCTGAAGATTGGCGAAGTCGCCAGGCGCACGGGTATCGGGGTCGAAACGCTGCGGTTTTACGAACGCAGCGGACTGCTATCGCAACCGGCGCGAACCGAAGGCGGGTACAGGCTCTATGATGCCGAAGCCTTGGACACGCTGGAATTCATCAAACGCGCCCAAACGCTGGGATTTACGCTAGAAGAAATCAAACGCATCATCGCCGAAAGCCGCTCCGGGCAAAGTCCCTGCGATGAAGTCCGCGAAATTGTCCGACAACGATTGGCAGAACTAGATGAACGGTTGGAGCAGATGCAGCGCTACAGGGAAGCTCTGGCCCATACCTTGAACCAGTGGGACAAGCGTGGAAAAGCCGACGGGCATTTTTGCGGCTTGATCGAAGAAGCGGAACTGAACACGGAAAAACCAGCCGCAGCGCAATTGAGAAGGAGGAGCAAGTGACAAATCACATTGATCCGGTTTGCGGAATGATCGTTGATTCTGAAGCGGCCGCAGGAAAGTTCGATTACAAAGACAAAACCTATTATTTCTGCAACTCGCATTGCCTGCACAAATTCAGCGCCGATCCCGAAGGCTATCTGAACAAACCACCGCAGCTTTCCCACATGAATGTGGCTCCGGTGATGGTGCAGATGGGCGGCAAATCAAAATCCTTGCCGGTGATGATGCCAATGCAAACCGTGGTGACAACGGTTGAGACTGAAACCCACATTGATCCGGTTTGCGGAATGACCGTGAATCCGGCAACAGCGGCGGGCAAGCACGAATACAGCGGCAAGACGTATTACTTTTGCAGCACGCATTGCCTGCACAAATTCAGCGCTGACCCTGAATCGGCGCTTCACCCAAAACCCAAAGCCCCTGCCCCAACGGATGTGGAATATACATGCCCCATGCACCCGGAAGTCATTCAGATCGGGCCGGGTAGTTGCCCGAAGTGCGGCATGGCTTTGGAACCGAAAGTGTTTTCGCTGACTGTGGAAGAAGACACTTCAGAACTTGACGATATGAAGCGGCGGTTTTGGATCAGCTTGGCGTTGACGCTGCCAGTCTTTTTGCTGGCGATGTCGGAAATGATTCCAGGCCAACCGGTGCAGCACGCAATCGGTCATAAGCTGGTTACATGGCTGCAACTCGCACTTTCAACACCGGTTGTCCTGTGGGGAGGTTGGCCGTTTTTCCAGCGCGGTTGGGCTTCGATTATCAATCGCAGTCCAAATATGTTCACGCTGATTGCTATCGGCACTGGAGCGGCATTTGGTTACAGCATTGTCGCGACGCTCTTGCCCGACCTCTTCCCTGCCTCGTTTCGCAGCCACGGAGATCAGGTCGCCGTTTACTTTGAAGCTGCCGCCGTCATCACAACGCTGGTGCTGTTGGGGCAAGTGCTGGAGCTTCGCGCGCGCAGTCAGACCAGCAGCGCAATCAAAATGCTGCTGGGATTGGCACCGAAAACGGCGCGCATCATTCGACCCAACGGAACTGAAGAAGAAATTCCGCTCGATCAAGTCCATCCCGACGATTTGCTGCGCGTGCGTCCGGGAGAAAAAGTTCCAGTGGACGGTGTTGTCACAGAAGGGCGCAGTTCAGTAGACGAAGCGATGGTTACAGGCGAACCGATTCCTGTCGAAAAAGAATCGGGCAGCAAAGTCACTGGCGGAACCGTCAACGGCACGGGAAGTTTTGTCATGCGCGCCGAACGCGTTGGCAGCGAAACCCTGTTGGCGCAAATCGTAAGAATGGTGGGTGAAGCGCAGCGCAGCCGCGCTCCGATTCAACGCTTGGCCGATTCGGTTTCGGCATGGTTTGTACCGCTGGTCGTGCTGGCTTCAGTTGTCACATTTCTGATTTGGAGCTTCGCCGGTCCCGAACCTCGATTTGTTTACGCGCTGGTCAACGCAGTCGCCGTGCTGATCATCGCCTGTCCGTGCGCGCTTGGTTTGGCGACACCAATGTCCGTGATGGTGGGAACCAGGCGTGGCGCGACGGCTGGCGTGTTGATCAAAAGCGCAGAAGCGTTGGAAACTCTGGCCAAGGTGAACACACTGGTCGTGGATAAAACTGGCACGCTGACCGAAGGTAAGCCGCGTTTGATTTCCCTGTTTGTGAAGAATGCCGGAGAGAGCGAAAACGAGTTACTTCGGTTGGCGGCGAGTTTGGAACGCGCGAGCGAACATCCGTTGGCGGCGGCGATTGTTTCGGCGGCAAATGACCGCAAGCTGGAATTAGCCAGCGTGGACAATTTTGAATCACTGACAGGCAAAGGCGTCGTTGGACAGGTCAACAGCAAGCACATTGCGCTTGGCAATCAAACGTTGATGGAAACGCTTTCAATCAAGGTTGAAACGTCTTTGTCAGAACGCGCCGAAAAACTTCGCAGTGAAGGCCAGACGGTAATGCTGGTTGCGATTGATGGACAGACTGCCGGCTTGCTGGGCGTGGCTGATCCCGTCAAAGCTTCTACACCGGAAGCGATCAAACAGCTTCACGAAGACGGATTGCGAATTGTAATGCTGACCGGCGACAACCGAACCACAGCGAAAACCGTCGCGCGCGAACTCGGCATTGACGAAGTCATTGCCGAAGTCCTGCCTGAACAAAAAGCCGACGCCATCAAGCGATTGCAACGCGAAGGAAAAATTGTGGCAATGGCGGGCGACGGCATCAACGATGCCCCGGCACTGGCCGCTGCCGAAGTTGGCATTGCGATGGGAACCGGAACCGACGTGGCGATGGAAAGCGCCGGATTGACGCTGGTCAAAGGCGATTTGCGCGCCATCGTTCGCGCTCGAATCTTGAGCCGCGCCGTGATGCGCAACATCCGGCAAAATCTGTTCTTTGCATTTGTCTATAACCTGTTGGGTGTGCCGCTGGCAGCGGGAATTTTATATCCGTTCTTTGGAATCCTGCTCAGCCCGATGATCGCCAGCGCTGCCATGACTTTCAGTTCGGTGTCGGTGATAACAAATGCGCTGCGGTTGCGCAGATTGGAACTTTGAACTTTGAGGCCGCAACCAGCGGGAGCCGCTAAGCTCCTGCTGGTGCTGCCGACAAGTTCACGTTTTTCTGCGCCGCAATAAAATCCAGCAAAGCTTGTGACAACTCTTCCGCTTGTTCGAACTGCACCGCATGGCCGGTTTCCAGTTCCATCACACGATTCCTTGTCGTGTGGAACATTGGCGCCAGATACGCACGGACTTTGTTGTTGTCCACGATCCGGTCGCCTGTCGCCGTCACCATAAACATCGGCAACTTGACGCGCAGGATGGATTCCCACGAACGCTCCTGCACTTCGTCCATAACAATCACAGATTTCAAAG
>CAZXHW010000752.1:0-4268 GCA_964639915.1 uncultured Heliomicrobium sp. | reverse complement strand
TATTCAGAAACGCCAGAACGCGCGTCTTGGAGCGATCAATGATTCGCTGCTTGAAGTCCTCGAAATTTCGCCAGCCCGCGCACCCGGCATCGGCCACTGTCGTGACACCCACGCGGAACGTGAAGCCATCAGGATACAAGCTGTTATCCCCTGCATAGGAAGCGCGTTCCCCCGTCCCGGCAAAGACATGAACATGAATATCAATCAGCCCAGGAGTGACGTAATACCCCGCAACATCTACCACCTTGAAGGCTTCAGCCGGATTGATTTTAGCTGCCACGACAACAACTTTTCCGTTTGCAATCGCCACGTCACGTACACCGCTGATCTTGTTTTTGGGATCAATGACGTGGCCGCCTTTTAAGAGAAGGTCGTACTTTTGCTGGGCTGAAACAGTCGTTACCCAGGAAAGAGCGATCAACATCACGACAAAAATGCGTTGTTTTATAGAAGTCATGGGATTCATTTTTTGAAGCTCAAATACAGAACTGCACGGGTTTTCGCTTCGATTGCGCCTGCATTACGAAGCTACTGATTTGTTTTGGTGTTTAAGAACGCCGGACGGCTTTACTGCAAGACGGCGCAAAGTATACGCCGCGTCTTTCGGACGAACAACAATTCCGCCCGGGTGAGTTTGGCAAGCGGTTCAGAAAATTTCTTGCGGCTTTGCGCAGGTCCGGTGGGATGTTTTGTCAGGCGATTCTTTTGATGGCGGAAACATTATCGAATTCCTCTTCAGGAGCATGTTCTCTCAAAGATTCAATCGTTCCATATCCCCAGGCCACAGCTCCAAAAGCAACTTTTGCCTTATGCGCCGCCTCCAGATCGGGGACTTGATCGCCGATATAGATTGCTTCGTGGCTGGGAATGCCAGTCTTCTTAAGCACTTTTTGTATTCTGGATGGCTTGCCAAAAATAGACATTCCGCACTCAAAGTGGCGAATCAGCAGAGTATTCTCAGGCCCCAAAATCTGGCTGACGTTGTCATAAGAATTTGATGTCACAACGGCAAGCGTAATGTCTTGATTCGCCAGGTACAGCAACACATCCCCAACCTGTTCAAACAGCGAGATGCTGGCTGCATTCTGCTTCATCAGCGAGATAAAACTTTTTGCCACAAAAGGCAGTTTCCAGGCAGGCATCCCCACCAGTTCCATCATCTGCCTGGGACTATAGCCCCTGTATGCGGGCACCAATTCCGGCTCAATTCCCTTGAACCCATGTTGTTCGGCCAGTTGGTTGAAGACGCGAACAAAGAAAGGAAACGAGTCCGCCAACGTGCCATCGAAGTCAAAAATTGCCAGCCGATATTTCATATCCCGATTTGCCTTTGCCTGTTGGTTAGCCTGGAACTAGCTCTAGAATCCTTCTACGCGTGGCGTGAGACGACGTATAAATCATTATTGGCAATGTCGAAGATGAGATTGAACTGTTTGAGAACTTCGCTGCCGATAACGCTCATTTTCTGGGCTCCAAGGCCACCGGAAAAGAAGCCAACAGGAACGTCGGCAAGTTTCGCACTGCCAAACACAAACTCTGGCAAAATGCCTTTTTTCACTTTGATCGTGTTTCCAAACGAGTCTTTCAAGCTGGATTCGTCGGTGATTTTGATTTTTCCGTCTACGCCCGCCTTTGCAGCGAAGGCATCGTCCAACAGAACTCCCCCGGAATAGCCGGAATGAAGGAGAAATTTGTTGGTATAGGTTTTCCCTTCAATCACACAACCGCTCTGAATCATCAGCAGGCCGTTTTGGTTTTCGATTTTAAGGCGTTCATATCTTCCCACCTTGCCAGGCAATTTATCGTGAAGCGCGATGCGGCGTTGATCGAAATCTATTTCCACAATCCGATTCTGAAAGAAATCCAGGCCAAACTTTCCGTCCGTGTCTTTCCCGGAATTTTTGTCCTCCCAGATGTCAATGTTGCCGCGCGTTAGCTCGCCAATTTGAAGCCGATTCCCACGGCTTGATCGCGAATCTGATTCACCTCCCCAGGATTTCACTTTGTCAGTAGCAGTAAATTTGATGCTCTTGGATTTTCGCACCGCATCTTCGGTCAATCTCAGGTCCGACGATGCCGTATGCAGCATCAGGTTCAATGTGTCAGTGCCGTTGAGCAATGCGCTGACGACAATGACGTTGTGATCGGTAAGCGTAAAAGGGATTGTGACTTCACCGCGATCCACTTGTTCGTCACAAAGAGTTTGATTTGTGCCGCTAATGAACAGCAGGTTGGCAAATGCGGCAATAGCAATCAGCCAGTGTAATCGCTGCATGAAAGTCTTTCCTTTGAATTTATTTGAAGAAGCTTGGGGCAACTGTCTGCCACACGTGACATTTGCTAATCCTGGATTGCGTCCTTGCGGCGTTCCGCCACATGCCAAAGCACTCCGCTGGGGTCAACGACGTAGGCAATGCGAAGTCCCCACGGTTGCATCGCTGGCGCTTTCGGCGGTGGCACGCCGAATTGACCGGGCAAATCCAGGGCGGAGATATGCTTCCACCAGGCATCAAGATCATCAACCATTAGCTGCATCATGAAGTTTTCTGCCCACTCTTTCTGATAATACTTTTGCAAAATGAAGCCACCCGAACCAGCGTTAAAAATGGCGACATCGCTATCAAGGACCTTCTCAAAGCCCAAGGCTTCGTAAAACCGTTTGGACAGATCAAACTCTTTCGCAGGAATAAACGGGCGCATTAGCTCAGTCCCTGTCGGAACTCCACTCATCTCTTTTTCTCCCTTATTTACAGCAGCATTCATCACTCGTTGCCTCGGCGGCAGCCGTCAGGTTTGTGTCACAAATCCTCTTAAATTCAGACTCTAAGCGAGCCACGGAATCCCCTGACAGCATAATAAGATTCCGCGCCATTGTGATAGACAAAGACCGTGTTGTAGCGACGATCGCAATAGAGCGCGCCCCCGAGTTTTCGAATATCGGCAGGTGTTTTCACCCAGCTCGACGTTTTCAAATCGAAATTCCCGAGTTTCTGCAGCTCTCGATATTCTTCTTCCGTTAAAAGTTCGATTCCAATGGCAGCCGCCAGATCCATCGCGTTATTTCCCGGTTTATGTTCCTTCCTTGATTCCAGCGCTTCACGGTCGTAACAAATACTTCTGCGGCCTTTCGGGCTTTCCGCGGAACAATCATAAAAAATGTATTCACCCTTTTTTTTATCCAACCCGACAACATCCGGTTCGCCGCCGGTTCGTTCCATTTCATTGAGCGACCATAGCTTCTCAGGACTCGCTTCCAGCCGTGCTTGAACTTTTGCCCATTCCAGACCTTGATGGCGGCTGATGTGTTTCTCAAAACGGGCTTTCAATGTTGCCAGTAGCTCTTCACGTTCTTTTGCTTTCATAACTTTTGCTTTTTGCATTCTGTCTTTCCCTTATTCATCGTCTTCTCTGGTATTGACCTCATATCCACCAGCGCGAAGCAATGTCATCTGTAAATAACCAAACCCTGGGCTGTGCATCCGGTGCAATCCCATTAGGCCTCAGTGGCTGCTTTGCATGCATACGCGAGTGCCGCTCTTGCCAGCAAGCGCGTGCTGTCGAGCGTGGGAAGCGGCGAGTTCTCATCGTTAATAATAAGCGGAATTTCCGTGCAGCCAAGCGCCACCGAATCGCAGCCTTGATCGGCCAGGCGCCGGATCACCCGCTGGAAGTATGCCACCGAATTCGGCAGGAACGCTCCGGCCACCAACTCCTCCATGATGATGCGATGAATCTCCTGCCTCTCAGCTTCGTTGGGACGCACAAACTCAAGCCCTCTGGCCAGGAACTGGTCCGGATACACGGAACTGTTTACAAGCCATTGGGTGCCGATAATTCCAACGCGCCGACAGCCCCGCGATACGGCTTCGTCAGCGACGACTGTGGCAATATGCAGCCACGGACGGGGCGAGTTCGGCTCAACCAGATCAAATGCTGCGTGGATTGTGTTGTCAGGACAGATCAAAAAGTCTGCGCCTGCCGCAGCCAGCTTTCGCGCTGACGCAAGCATAAGAGTGGCAACCCCTGGAAGATCGCCACGATCAAGGCAGTCAACATAATCCGCAATGGAAGGAGTATGCATTGACACTTCTGGATGCGCGTGCGGACCAAGAAGGATTGCCCCCTCGGAGCAGATTGTTCGATAACAGAGAGACGCTCCTTCTGCTGAGCACCCAACAATTCCAATGTGTAGCGGCATAGAACTATCCGTGCTCCCACGCGACGGCTAACGTGCTGCTGCTCAGCCGCCGACTTTTTCAGCGGTCGGC
>CAZXHW010000751.1:0-4269 GCA_964639915.1 uncultured Heliomicrobium sp. | reverse complement strand
GAACCTGCCGTCAGCAAAGCTCCCGGCGTGAAGCAAGCCGTTTGTCCGGTACGCGTATCAAACAAGCGCACTGGATGCGGCAGAGAGTGAAAGTACAACCCGCTGGCCGAAGGCGGCGCGTAATAACCGGTGATGTCTACAACAACATTGGTGTTCGTTGTGACAAAGATGTTGAACGCCCCATCGCCCGCGCCAAGTCCGACCGTAAACACATTGTTCAAGACCTGATTCGCCGTGAAATTCGAATTGGCGACCAGCGGTCGCGTGACGTCGCTGGGATAAAGCGTCAGAAAGCCGCCGCCAGATTCGACGGTTGTGATGTTGCCCGTCAGCGCTTTGGCGTTTGCCGGAATCGTCAATCCATCACACGTCCTACCCGCAGCCGTCTGCGTCCGCGAAGTCCCACCCGCAATCATCACTCCCGGCGCGTCGCAGCCCGGCTGCCCGGCGCGTGTATCCAGCAAGCGAACCGGATGCGCCAATGGATAAAACTGCAATCCGTTGCCGCCTCCGCTGTTGCTGATGGTCACGGCGTACACCTGGAATCCCTGGCAGCCAAGATTGTCCGTAGCCGTGACGGTGAAATTGAAAGTTCCCACTGCGGTCGGTGTTCCGGACAAGGTGTCGCCGACCAGATTCAATCCTGTAGGCAGATTGCCAATGCTGACGGAAAAACTATAAGGCGCATTTCCGCCCCCAGCGGTGAACGTCTGGTTCGGATAGCCAACGCCAATAGTGCCGCTCGGCAGCGTTGAAGGACCAACCAGAATGGTTTGGCATTCGCCACTCTGGCCACCAACCACAAAGCCTCCTTCGACGGAGTATTGGCCGCCGCTCGAAGCGCCAACCACACTTTGCCCGATCACCCCGGTTTCGGCGTAATTGCCGCCAGAGCTTGCGCCACCTCCACCAGCAATGACCGATTGCGTGATGTTATAACTGCCGCCACCTTGCACAGGCTCCACTGAGGCTTCTGGATTTTCGGTCGTGCGCGATGCTCCGGAACGCGGAATGGCTGCGGCGGAATGGCTGCGTAAGCGCTCGCTCGCCCGGTAGGCGTTAGCGGTCAAGCCCTGCAAGCCCGGCAAGACCAGCAGGCCCAGCAGCAGCGTCAATTTCGTTGGTCGCAGATTGGTTTTCATCTTTTACTCCGTTGCTAATGCGTTTGCGCCGCCAGCAGTTGCTCGAAATGTGATTTTGCCCTGCCTTGGCTACTGCGCTTGAACAGCCAGGGAATGGCTTGCACCCGTCCTTATAAATTGCAGGTTAGAAGACGATGATGTAGAAACCAGCGTCGTTCGTCCCTTCGTCGAGTATGTTTTGGGTATTGACAGTTACGACATTTCCGCTGAAAGACCATATATTTAGTATGATTCGGTGAAGCCCTAAAATCGGTGTTATAGACAGGAAGCGGTCACTAATCTGAAATCCAAAATTAACATCGTAAAATCCATCAATCTGATGATTCACACTGAACCCGCAGTTTCCAGTTGATGCGCCTGTCATGCCGTTGTAACAACGAGCAATTGTTCCGTCTCTCAAAACAAATAACATCGCCTTGACAAAGCCACCTTTGTCGCGTGATTGCGCGGCGTCGCCTTCGGCGATTATCGCCCGGCCTCCGGATAGGTTGCGGGCGTAGACGCCAAAGCCAGTCGCACTTGAACTGACACCAAACACGCCCACGGCGTTGTTGACATTTGCTTCGCCAATCACGCCGATGCTGCCGCTGCCCGTGCCTTTGCCGTACACGCCCGCCGCCGTCAGGCTGGACACGGGACTTTCCCCATACACCCCTGAGTTGCTTGTGCTTGCACCTCTGACCCCTGCGGCGCTACTGCTGACGCCGAACACACCCTCCAGGCTAGTGCTCTCGCCAAACACGCCAATGCTGCTGGTACTTTTGCCCCAAACGCCGCGCCCGGATCCGCTCTGAGCGAAGACGGCGGAGGTGCCAACAGCGCTGTTCAGCACGTACAGCTTGCTCGTCGGAGCGGTTGTGCCGATGCCGACGTTACCGCTGGTATCAATCGTCATCTGGGGCAAACCGTCGTTGGTGAAAAAATTCAGTGAATGATTCGACTTTGTGCCCAGCCAGCCAGAACCACCGGCAGCAGTGGAAATAAATGTACCGAGCGTTACGGTCCCGCTTGTATGTGTCAGGCCGTAACCGCTGGTCTGCACCGCCAGCTTTGACAGCGGACTGACCGTCCCGATGCCGACGTTGCCGCCAAAGAATCCATTGCCGGAGATATTCAGATTCGCACTTTGTTGCGCCGTATCATTTTTGATGAAGGAAGTGCCTGCGCTGGCGGTCGTGAGATAGGCGCTGGCTGGCAATCCTCCCAATTGCTGAGCATTGAGCGTCTGAATGGCGTAAGGAGAAGAGGTAATTGTCTGGCGCGGCGCAAGCATGGTGTAGACACTTCCGCTGCCCGCCGGACGCACACCGATTTCCAGGAAACGCCCAGCGCCGCTGAACACATTCGTACCGAAATCCAGGGTCACAGTGAACACGCCCGCGTTGGCTGCCACCGGATTACGCACCAGCGTTGCGCCCTGCTGCGCTCCGCCGCTCAGCGTGTCGAAGAGTTTGAATTGCAGATCGTAATTGCCGTTGGCGGGATTGCCCGCGTCGGTCAGTTTGCCCTGATAGGTAAAGGCTGTGGTTTGCGCCAATGCCACCCGCGAAAGCGTCAATGTCAGCAACAATACAAATAAGCACGAGAAATTCCCGGTATGAAGTTTTCGAATCATGGTTTACCTCCCTACGGTTTTCTGATGACGGCGGTGCCACCGAGACTGCGAATTTCCACTCGCTTATTGATGGTCGCAGGTTCGGTGTAAGTACATGGTTTGAGCCAGATCGTGCGGTAAGTCGTCGCGGCATTCAGCGCGGCGGTGATCGTTTTGAACGGCTGGGCAAAGGTTCCGGCCTGGACGCCGTTCCAGTTGCAATCAACGTAGTTCCCGACCGAGGCGCGAAATAGACCGCGCCCGTGTGTGGCAGCAATCAGGTCTCCGCCAAACGAAGACAGCCAGAACATATCCTCCACGGAAACATTGGCCGGACCATTCTGCGTCAATGCCCAGTGCGCTCCGGCGTCGTCTGAGGTAAAGACCCCGATTTCCGTTCCCGCATAAAGCAGATTGGCGTTACTGGGATGGTAGACCAGTGTTCGCACGGGCACATCGGGCAAACCGGACCCGCCGCTTCCGGTGATGTCCGTCCATGTCGTGCCGTTATCGGTGGAGCGGTAGATGTTGTCGGCGCTGAAACTGCCAAAAGTCGCGTAATACCAGTTGGTGCCGCGGGTGCTATCAATCACCAGGCGATGCACGAAGCGGTTTGGCAGGCCAGCCGTATCAATCTTCGTCCAGATGGGCGAAGCGGACGTGCCGTTGAAAGTGCGATAAATGTCTCCATTATTGTGTCCCACAAGAATGAGATCCGAAGTGACCGGGGAAACGACAATGGCGCTAATCGGCACGTTGCCGCCAGTTGGCGCTTTGATCGCTGCCCAGTTCGGAGTGGCCGCTTTAACGTTCGTGCTTCGCCACAGGCTAATCCCGCCCGCCAGCATCGTGTTCGAATTGTTAGGATCAAGAATAAACGGGGCAATAAAGTTGGCTTGTTGCGGATTGCAGGGAGCCGGCGACCCCGGACATTTGTCGCCGGCATCCGCGATGCCATTAAAAATTGAGATGCCGGAAACTCCACCATCGGTGCTGCGGCTAATCTGCAAGTAGATATATTCGCCATAAAAATACCGAGAATCAGGCTGAAAGTTTGCCGGGTCAGCCGCGCAGTAGCCTCCATCGCCGCCCATTCCCGTGATTGGGACCCAGGTTTCGGTGGCACCCGTGAACCTGACGTTCCCGTTGTCCTGCGTGCCACCGATCACGGCTCCAAAGTTCCCCGCCGCTCCGTAAAACTGCGTGATGCCAAGGTTGTTATTGAGCTCTACCCAGACCATGTCAGCGGGAGCCACGCCAACATCATTCAACCGAAAGATGCCGCCGTCGTTACCGAAGTAGAGTGTGCGATTGGTCGTGTTATTGAAGCCGGGATGCGCGACGATCATGTGATGATCGGTATGGGGCAGATTGGTGCTGGAATCGCCAAGCCCGGTGAAGTTGACCCCGCCATCCGTGCTGCGGTACGGAAAGATGCCGGCAACGACCACAAAATTAGGGTTCTGCGGATTGACCCAGACAATATTATCGTAGAAGCCCTGAGTCGGTCCTAACAAGGTGTATCCTACTGGC
>CAZXHW010000750.1:0-4272 GCA_964639915.1 uncultured Heliomicrobium sp. | reverse complement strand
TGAGGTTCGCCCCAGCTCAGCCCGCCGTCTTTCGAGATCGATTGGTACAACGTCATGAATTCCGACCGTTTGCCGTTTTTGCGAAAGAACCGCCCGTCGTCGTGAAACAGCGCCACGTAATCGCCATTGTTCAGCCGCTCGACGCTGCCCATTGCGACGATGCCGCCGTAATCGCCAATCGGATTCAACTCGCTCCACGATTTTCCGTCATCTTCTGAAACCGCCATCCGAATTGGGTACAAGCCCGAAAAAACAATCAGCCGCTTTTTGCCTTTGCGGTCAATCAGGCGATGAATCGTCGGCGTTTCCAGCGAAGTTTCCCAGCTTTTCGGCGTCGGCAACCGATCCGACCAGGTCAGGCCTCCATCGGTTGAACGTTTCATTTGGATGGCTCCGCGCCCGTGGCCTTTGGGATAAACGGTAATGATCGTCTTTTTGTCTTCCAGCAAAACCGTCGTCGGATGCCCCAGGTATTGGTCTGTCTCGCGGTCAACGATGACTTGCCGTTGTGTTTCAGCCGAAAGGTCAATCGTGGGGATCGAATAGCCGCGTGGTTGAGACGGGGATTGTGCGTTGCCAACTTTGCCAGCGAATAACCCAAGAACAATTGCAAAAACAAAAAGGCCACGAAAACTGTTTTTCAAAGTCGCTCTCCAAAAGAGTGTTGCGAATTTGAAGTGCGGCGGCTCTAGCGCCACTTTGGTAGTCGTTTGGAAGGTCGTCTTTCATCAAGACTGCCAAAGTTACGCCAAAAGCGCCGCACTCCAAAGTTTAGTTGCGAGGAATAACCGGCAACACGATGGCTGATGGATGTTCGGCGTCGTGATAAATCGTTTGCTGCGCCTTGACCATTTTCGTGCCGTGCATCGTCGCTTCGCCAGTGTTCAAATTGCGATTGAAGCGCGGGAAGTTGCTGCTGGACAGGTACACGCGAATCTTATGACCGGCTTTGAACACGTTGCTGGTCGCCCACAAATCAATCGTGTATTTGTAAATCTTGCCAGGTTCAATCAGTTCAGCGCGTTCGGTCGAATTGCGGTATCGCGCACGAACGATGCCATCCGTCAGAAACCGCGCGTAGCCAGTTGAATCAACATCCGCAATTAGCGCCGTGAAGTCCGTGTCCACGGCTGAGCTTGCCGCATACAACTCCACCGCGATGTAACCCGTCGTTTCAACGTCGCGTTCCAGTGCCGGAGTCGAAAAGACCAGCACGTCTTGCCGCGATTCGTTGGGTTGCTGGCTAAACGGGCCGGGCATGGTTCCGCCGCAACAAAGCCTGCCGCCGATCGTCGGAACCGGACCCACCGGATCGTATTCAAAGGTGTCAGCTTTTTCGTTGGCCGAAGCTTTGCCAGGAGCCTGAGTTGACAGCGATCCGTCACCGCTGGCGGAGTTTGCGCCTTTGGCCGAATGGAAAAAGTATTTGGTGTATTGCGTGCGCGCCAATGGAAATTCTTTTTCATTGCGCCAGACGTTTTCACCCATGACAAACAACTTAACAGGCGAATCGGTGGCGAATTCGTTTTTCACGCCTTTTAGCGCGTAATCCATCCACTTCACAATCGTGCCGTTCATATCCAGCACGGCTTGTTTGCCAAATGTCACGTCACCGATTTTACCTTCGGCTGAAGTCGCCGCATGCGCCCAGGGGCCAACCAGCAAACGCTGATTGGCGCGCGCTTCGGGCGTCGCAGCGCTTTTCTGCATGCCGACGTAATTGCCGATGGAACCTTTTAGAAAGATGTCGTGCCAGCCGCCGCTGTGCAGCGCCATGATGTCGAGTTCCGCGTAATGGTCCGAAATCTTCCATTTCTTCCAGTATTCGTCGTTGCGTTCGTGTTCGATCCAATCGCGAAAATACGGCGCATAGTCCGCCGGAGTCGGCTGGCCAATTAGCTTGTAATCTTCAACAGGCAATTCCCTCATCCATTCGGTCATTTTCGCCATCGCGGAGGCTTTGCGGCGCAATGTGTCCTGCGCCAGTCCGGTCGTCCAGGTGCTGGAAAACGCCTGCATCCACGCGCCGCTTTGATACGTCCAGCCGTCGTAATATTCCGAAGCCGTGACGTACGGGAAAATCGCTTTCAGATGTGGAGGCTTCGCAATCGCTGCCAGCATTTGCGTCGCGCCAACATACGAACCGCCGAACGTGCCAACCATTCCGTTGGAATTTTCCAGCGCCGCCGCCCATTCGATGGTGTCGTATCCGTCGTCGCTTTCATATTTGAAAGGATAAAACTCTCCGCCGGAATCAAACCGCCCGCGCGTGTCTTGCAGAACAACGACGTATCCGTGCGAAGCCAGAAACGTTCCGGTCATCGGATCGCGCCGGTTATACGGCGTGCGCGTCAGCAGGACAGGGAATTTGCCTTCGGCTTTCGGGCTATACACGTCGGCAATCAGCGTTACGCCGTCACGCATTTTGACGGGAACTCCGGCACGAATGGAAACTTCGTAACGAGCTGGCGCTGTGGCCGGAGATTGAGAAAATGAAAACGAAGCGAGTGTGGCAATCAAGACAGCAATCGCTGTCATCCGCAGCAAATGGAAGCGGTTGAACATGTTGATGAACTCCTTTTTGGGAGATGGAATTGGTGAAAGCGCGGCGAACATACAACCGCCGCTTGCCGTCCGCAAGAGTTCAACGGCTTGCCAGCTTTCGGACAAAGGTGGAAGATGGCCCATCAATCCAAAATTCCATTACAGGGAATCATCAAAGAAAATATGGACGGTTCAGCAATCGTTTATTGCGAAGAAGCTTTCGCCACTCCCGTTGGCAAAACAGCCAATGGTTTGGTGCGCTTTACCGCGCGCTACAAAGTTGTCGGCGTCATAGATTCCACCAAAGCCGGACGCGATGCTGGCGAAGTGTTGGACGGCAAACCGAACGGCATCCCGATTTTTGCCAGCTTCGGTGAAGCGTTTGAGAAAGCGGCGGAGCGACCGAAGTTCTTTGTCATTGGTTTGGCTCCCGATGGCGGTAAGCTGCCGGCAACGGCGCGGTTAGCAGTTAAGCAGGCAATTGCGGCTGGTTTGAACGTAGACAGCGGCTTGCATGAGTTTCTTTCCGAAGACGCCGAGTTCGCCGCGCTGGCCAAACAGCATCAAGTCAACATCCGCGACGTTCGCCGAACGCCACCGCGTTCGCAGCTTCATTTTTTCACCGGCAAGATCGAAGAAGTGAAGGCTTTGAAACTGGCCGTGCTCGGCACAGATTCGGCGATTGGCAAACGAACGACGGCAGTCAAACTGAACCAGGCGTTGAACGCCGCAGGCATCAAAAGCGAGTTGATCGGCACAGGGCAAACTTCGTGGTTGCAAGGAGTTAAGTACGGTTTGCTGTTGGATTCGCTGGTCAACGATTTCGTCACCGGCGAGATTGAACACGCCGTTTACGAAGCCTGGGTCAATGAACATCCGCAAGTCATTTTGCTGGAAGGACAAGGCAGCATCGCGCATCCGGCGTATCCTGGTGGTTTTGAGCTAATTGCCGCTGGACGGGTTGATGGCATTATTTTGCAGCACGCTCCGGCGCGAAAAGTGTATGACGGTTTTGATGATTACCCGATGAGTTCGCTGGAACGCGAGATTCAGATTCTGGAACTGCTGGCGCAGAAACCGGTTATCGCCCTAACCATCAACCATGAATCCATGACCGAAGCCGAAGTTCGCTCGACAATCGCAGATACGAACGCCGTTATGTAACTCCAACCACAGACGTACTGCTAGAGGGCTGTGATAAGCTCGTCAGCCGCATTCGTGAGATGTTGGATCACAAAAATTGATTGGAGACGCCGATGCGAAAACTTTTGATTACCGCCATCTTCTTGGTAAGCCTGATCTTCGTTCCGGTTCGATACGCCGACGAAGGCATGTGGACATTCGATAATCCGCCACTGAAACAGTGGAAAGAGCGGTACGGGTTTGAACCCACGCAAGCCTGGCTGGATCACGTGCGGCTTTCGACGGTTCGGTTGACCGAAGGCGGTGGCGGAGGCGCGACGGGATCGTTTGTTTCGGCGGATGGATTGATCTTCACCAACCAGCACGTCGGCGCTGATCAGGTCGCCAAATTGTCCAGTGCAGGGCGCAATCTGACCAAAGATGGCTTTTACGCCGCCACGCGCGCCGAAGAATTGAAGTGCCCGGATATGGAAGTCAACGTGCTGGCTTCCTATGAAAACGTGACGGCGCGGGTGCAGGGCGCGGCGAAATCGGCTTCGGAAAAAGATGCCGCCACCCAGCGCAAAGCTGTCATGGCCGCGATTG
>CAZXHW010000749.1:0-4275 GCA_964639915.1 uncultured Heliomicrobium sp. | reverse complement strand
ACTTCTTTTCATCCAGCAGAATAATGACACTGTCCAGATCGGCGGTTTGCTGCGGAGCGGCTTCCCTATTGTCAGGAACATTGGTTGGCCAGTTATCTGTCAGCGTCGCAGCGCGATGGAAATCCGCGACCGGGCGATTCAAAGAAGCATTTCGCAAGGTCTGGCGCATTTTGGATGCGGATTCCGGGCGTCCGTTCGGCGACAAGGCCATTGCCGATTCGATGACTTTGGCAATCTGGCTGGACACAGCCGGATTCAAATCAGTGATGGGTTGCAACAAATCCCGTTCGCCCATCATTTCAGCAGCCATGCGCGTCATGGCATCAGGCGGCATGACGCCCGTCAACAAATGGTAAAGCGTTGCGCCGAGGCTATAAATATCGCTCTGCGCAGTCGTGCCAATGCCACGAATTTGCTCCAGCGAAGCGTAATGCGGCGTGTACCCTTGAATACTGTGACTGGATTTCGGCCTGCCGGTCACAATGCCTTTGGCCAATCCAAAATCCAGCAGAATGACTTCCCCGCGCGGCGTCAATTTCAGATTTTGCGGCTTGATGTCGCGATGAATAATCGCGGTTTGCTGGGAATGTAAATACTCCAACGCATCCAGCAACTGATCGGCCCACTGCAACACTTGTGATGCCATAAACGCGCCTTGTCCAATGGCCTTTCGTTCTTCCAACAGCTGTTCCAGGTCATTGCCTGGAATGTATTGCATCACCAAAAACTGTTTGTCTCCGGCGGAAAAATAATCCATTACCACTGGCAACGCCGGATGGCGCAAATGATTGAGCAGCCGGGCTTCCTGAGAAAACGCCTGACGATATTGATCGTTGCTGTAAAACGTTTCTTTGACAGCGACGGCGCTGCCGAATTTTCTGTCTGTCGCCTGATACACCGCTCCCATCCCGCCTTGCCCAAGCAGGCGCAGAATCAGGTAACGGTCTTGTAACAACGTGTTCGGCGAAAGCATTCAAGTCTCCTTAGCTTCTGGGATGATAAGGGCGCTTACGGACAAGGCATGGCAAAGTAGTAACGGCAGGCACACTTCGGCCAAGCTTGATCTTGGGTGGGCACAAACGGATGGAACATCCGAAGATATTGGATTTTTAGCTACTTCAGGGATGCTAGATTTTTGGGTGTGATGACTTTCCCACGCTCACATCACACTGACACAGGTAAAGCGCTTGGTGAGTAAGCTTCCGTGTCATTTGGTATTTTGAGCGTCAACACCTCGCGGCGGTTAAGTCGGGGAACCTAACTCGCTTTCGCGAGCCTTCAGTTTGAATTGTATCTTGTTACTTATTCAATCAGGGGGAAAGGGAGGTTTTGGGCGAGCTATTTATACATCGGAATAGTTAGTTAGGGAAGACCTGTATCATTAAAATTCAACGCTATTTAGCGCTGATTTCCTCTTCAGGAATGGCCAGTCACAAACATTTGATAGCATCAAAAAATTCGTTCACCAGAAGCTATAACGGCAGCCGCAATTTTGCTTCGCAGCCACGGCTCAGGCGGTTTTCCAGCGTCAAAGCTCCGCCGTGACCTTCGGCGATTTGGCGGCTGAGCGCCAGTCCGATTCCTGATCCTCCTGGTTTGGTCGTAAAGAACGGAACGAATAGGTTCGAGGTGTTCGATAAGCCCGGCCCTTCGTCTTCGACGGAAATTTCCAGAAATTCGTGATTCACACGCCAAGCCACGCTGACTCCGCCGCCGGTTTGCGCGGCAGCGTCAACTGCGTTGCGAAGCAGGTTAATTAACAACTGTTCCAATTGATCGCGGTCGCCCTGAATCGTTAATTCGGGACCGGGAATTAACTCGATCTTCTTTCTGGTTTCCAAGCCTACAGATTGGCGAACCCAGCTTCCCACATCCATTGGCTGCAATTCCGGTCTGGGCAATTTGGCCAGCACGGCGTAAGCGGTCATAAAGCGATTCAGCGCTTCGGCTCGCGTTGAGATAACCGATAAGCCTCTGGCTAAATCTTCTTCCAGATCATCCGGTCTGGGTTCGCGCGCAAGCATGTTTTCTAAACTTCGCGCAATGGATTTGATCGGCGTTAACGAATTGTTCAGTTCATGACCGAGCACCCGCACAAGCCGCTGCCACGCCAGTCGCTCTTCTTCACGCAAAGCCCGGCTCAAGTCGGCGATAACCACCAGTTGGTGCGGCTTGCCGTCTTCGCGAAAACTGCTGCGGCGCATTCCCCAGCGACTGGCGACATTGCCCATCCCGCCAGGAAAGGTTCGTTGCAGCGTGCGCGCCGCTTCGCCTTCCAAACAATCCTGCATTCGCAACTCTTCCGCCTTGCGGCCAAGCAATTGGGCCTGCGGCCGATCCAGCAATCGTTCCGCCGCACGGTTGACCAGCCGCAGCCGCTGTTCACTGTCAAAGGCGAACACTGCCAGATCAATTTCTTCCATGACGCGGCGCAGCAAAGCGGTCGCTTCCATGGCACCCAGCCGTTGCGCGCGCAGCGTGGAACTGAGCGCGTTGACTTCGCGAACTACGTCGCCGAGTGGATCGTCTTTGTTGACCGAACGGCCACGGATCGAATAATCGCCTTCGCGCAAAGCGGCCAGCAAATTCGACAAGGTTTGCAGCGGCATGACGACGCGTTCACGCAGCGCGTAGGCGCAGCCCATCCAAAAACTGATGATGAAAACGGTCAGCGTCCATTGAACTTTTGGTGTGGAATCGCCAGTCCACAACATGATCAGCGCCACCAGCGCGCCGGGAAATCCCGTAAAAAACGCCAGCAGCCAGATGCGTTTGTCGAAGCTGAGCCGTTGTGAATTAAATGGTCGCGGCAGGGGCTTGACGTGAACCAGCGTGTCTCCGACTTTGGTGGTGGGCGGCGGCAGGATCGAAAGCAAATTTGGCCGGTCAGTATCAACCGGTTCGTATTCACCAAAAATTCGCAAGCCCAGAAGTTTCATCGGCGGTCATTGTAGAGCCGGTTTTCCAACCGGCTCAAGCTCCTTGCCAGCAAAATCTTCTGGCGACAAGCACCCAGCTTTGGAAATCTGCGCGGGTTGAAAAAACCGCGCTACAGTTTACAACCCAAACTTTTCCAGGCGACGGTAAAGCGCACTGCGGCTTAGCCCCAGCGCTTCTGCCGCTTTGCTGACGTTGCCATCAAAACGTGCAAGCGTCTTTTTGATCAGGTAGCATTCCACTTCTTCCAGGCTCATTTCTTCCAGTCGGGCAGAGCTTTCCGAAGATTGGTACAGCCCCAGGTCGCTGGCTTTGACAATAGTTCCCTGCGCCATCAGCACAGCGCGTTCGATGGCGTGATCCAGTTCCCGGACGTTGCCCTGCCATTGATGCTCGGTCAGCGCGCGCATTGCCGAAGAGTCAAAATCCGTGACCAGTTTGCGATAGCGTGAAGCATTCTGTTTTAAGAAGTGAGAAGCCAGCAAAGGAATGTCTTCGCGGCGGTCGCGCACGGCAGGCAACCGGATTTCGACCGTGTTAAGGCGGAACAGCAAATCCTGCCGGAAGCGCCCGGCACTGACTTCGGAATGCAGATCAGCATTCGTCGCCGAGATAATTCGCACGTTGACCTTGCGGGTTTTGGACGAACCAACGCGCTCGAATTCTCCAGTTTCCAGCACGCGCAACAGCTTGGCTTGTTGCGGTAAAGAGATATTGGCGATTTCATCCAGAAACAAGGTGCCTTCGTCCGCCAGTTCAAAGCGGCCAACGCGGTCGGTTTTGGCGTCCGTGTAAGCGCCTTTGATATGGCCAAACAGTTCGCTTTCAAACACGCCTTCGGACAAACCGCCGACGTTCACCGTCACAAGCGGCTTGTTTGCCCGATGCGAAATTGAATGCAACACACTGGCAACGACGCCTTTTCCAGTTCCGTTTTCCCCGGTAATCAGTACGTTGGCATCAGATGGGCCGACGCGAGCAATGACTTGCAGCACAGGTTGCATGGCAGGAGATTCGGCAATCAGCTTGGAACGGTGCTCGCTGCGAAGCAGTTGGTTTTCCGCTTCCAGGCGCGCGCCTTTGCGCAGCGCCTGACCCAGTTCAATCTGCGTGCGCAAAATGCTGATCAGGCGTTCGTTTTCCCAGGGCTTTTGGACGAAATCGCGCGCGCCACGCCGCATGGCTTCCACCGCCAGATCAACGCTGCCCCAGGCAGTCATCACGACCACCGGCAACGAACTATCCATCGCCTGAATCTGGCTCAACAAGTCCAGACCTTCCTGGCCTGACGTGGTATCGCGTGTGTAATTCAAATCAATCAGAACAACGTCGAAATCA
>CAZXHW010000748.1:0-4278 GCA_964639915.1 uncultured Heliomicrobium sp. | reverse complement strand
TTGCAATCTCATTCACTTAGCACAGACTTAGCGGCGTTTTGGTCGCTGGTGAATGTGGGGTGACGGCAGATTATTAACAAGCCATGCACGGAAGTTGACAGTATAAAAAACCGGTTTTTCCGACAGCAGATTAGTCCGTTGATTCCATCAACCAGACTTTCATTGAGCCATCAAGCATAAATCCCACGCACCCGGGTAATGTAGGCAACACGGTCAATCGCCAGCATATAGGCGGCAATTCGATTATTAACGCTGTGGCTCTCTGCGTATTTGCATACGTCATGAAAGCTGGCAACCATAATATCCTTCAGCCGTTCGTTGACCATTTCTTCTTTCCAGAAATAGCCCATGCGATCCTGCACCCATTCAAAATAGCTGCAAGTCACTCCTCCGGCATTGGCCATAATATCCGGAATAACAAAAACGCCTTTTTGTTCAAGAATGTCATCGGCTCTGGCGGTTGTTGGACCGTTGGCCCCTTCCGCCAAAATCCTGCACTTTATTTTGGGCGCATTGCTGCTATTGATCTGGTTCTCAGTCGCTGCCGGAACCAGAACCTCACAGTCCAGCTCAAGAAGCTCCTGGTTGGAAACGGTTTCCGCTTCAGGATACTTTTCGAAGGTCTTATTTTTTGCGAGATAAGCCATCGCGTGCGGCAAATCCAGCCCCTTCGGATTATGAATGCCTCCGTGAACATCGGAAATCGCGACAATTTTATAACCAGTATCGTGCATAAGTTTGGCCGCGACACCGCCGACATTGCCGGAGCCTTGGACGACAACGCGGGTGCTTTCAGGCTTCATGCCCAGTTTTTGCACCGCCTCGTCCACGACAAACAGCAATCCTCGCCCGGTGGCTTCGCGGCGTCCGCGAGAACCGGAAAGATCAATCGGCTTGCCAGTGACAACCGCTGTTTCGGTGTGCCGCACATGCATGGAATAGGTATCCATAATCCATGCCATCGTCTGTTCGTTCGTGTTCATATCCGGAGCGGGCACATCGCGTTCCGGGCCTATGAAATCCACCAGTTCCGCAGTGTAACGGCGGGTCATTCGCTCCAATTCGCCTTGAGACATTTGTGACGGATCACAAATAACGCCGCCTTTGGCCCCGCCGAAAGGAATGTTGACGACTGCGCACTTCCAGGTCATCCAGGCGGCCAGCGCGCGAACTTCATCTAAAGTCACATCCGGCGCATACCGTATTCCACCTTTTGCCGGGCCGCGCGCAAAGTTATGCTGCACTCTGTAGCCCGTAAAGACTTCTATATGGCCATCATCCATGAAAACGGGGATATAAATTGTAATTTCGCGGTTGGGAACGCGCAGGAGTTTATAAAGGTCAGGGTCGAGGTTTAATAAGCGGGCCGCGTGATCGAAACGCGACATCATGGACTCAAAGGGATTTTCTTCTCTCAATTGCCGAACGCCATCATCTACTAATGCCATTAATACCTCCTTGGCTGGCAGCTTGGGGCGCTGGTGGACTCAAAAATTTGGGCGGGTGATTCGTTGATCCCCGCCCGTCTTTTACTTCTCTGTAATTTTCAAGGATTCGTTCAGTGCGCCGGTTCGATATCCTTCCAAATCAAGCGTGACAAACTTAAATCCCAATTGCTTGAAGGCTGCTGAAATTCGCTGGGCCATCTCTACGTTCAGTGCGCGCGGCAATTCGTTTGGCGCAATTTCAATTCGAACCAAATCTCCGTGATGACGAACGCGCGTTTGCTGAAACCCCAGCAGCCGCAATCTGGCTTCGCCGCGTTCAATTTCGGAAAGCTTTTCAATTGTCACGGGCATGCCATAAGGAATTCGCGACGACAGACAGGCTGACGCTGGACGATCCCAAACCGGCAAGCCTGCGCGTTCGGCCAATTGGCGAATTTCGGCTTTGGTCAGCCCGGCTTCGAGCAGGGGACTGCGAACACTTAACTCCGTCGCGGCTTTACGGCCAGGGCGGTAATCGCCGGCATCGTCAGCGTTGTTTCCGTCGCACACAAACGCGTAGCCACGCTCCGTGGCCAAATCGCTCAACTTGGTGAAAAGCTCGTGTTTGCAGAAATAACAGCGGTTGACCGGGTTTGCCTGATAGTTGGTATCGTGAATCTCTTCGGTATTAATGAACTGATGCGGAATCGAAAATTTCTGAACAACTTCCAGCGCATCTTGCCGTTGAAAGTCCGGATAGCTGGGACTTTCGCCTGTCACGGCCAAGGCGCGTGACCCGAGTTCGCTGGCTGCAACAAAGGCAAGATAGGCGCTGTCAACGCCGCCCGAATAGGCGACGATTACCGATTCCATCTCGCGCATCAACTGCCGAAGCATTTGCTCTTTCGCCAGCGTTTCTGGAGTGATCGCGACTTTCTGAGTTGCAGTTTGCATGGATACAACAACTTTCCTGTTTCAGTTTGCTTTGAGGCCAACGCCGCCCCTAAAACACAAAATATCCTTTAATTCCCATCGGCACCCTATACACTTTCTGAGTGCTGACGACGATCATGTCACCTTCGCTGTCAAAGGCCAGCCCGACCAGGGACGCTCCGGAAACGACGACTTCGGCATTAAGCCCATCAGGCGTGATTCGCACAATGCCACGATGGCCTTTCAACGAAGCAGCGACGTATAAATTGCCTTCCACGTCGAACGCCAATCCTTGCGGACGGCCAAGCCCGGTATAAAACTTCTCAACTTCGCCCATTGCGTTGATTCGCCAGATTGTCTCAAATGAAGAAACTGTCGGCCCGCTAACGAACAAATCGCCTTCGGGCGAAAACGCCAGATGATAAGCTGCCACACTAGGGTCCAGCGTTGCGAACTGCCGTACTTCGCCAAGTTCGTTGACGCGAAAGATCGTCCCCGTTCGGTCACCGACGTAAATCTCTCCGCGACGATCAAAGGCAAGCCCAGTTGCAACACCCAACTCCGAAGCGACAGCTTCTGGCTCGCCAAACGGCGAGATGCGGTACAACTTGCTGTCGTACCGGCTGGTAACATACAGCGTGCCTTCCCGATTAAAAGCCAGTCCGGTCGGATTGACCAGGTCGGAAACCATCGGCAGCAACTCGTTGTCAGAAGAGATTTTATAGATCGAAACCGGCATTTTTTGTCCGCGCGTTCCGGAAAGCGTGACATAAATGCCGCCGTCATCACGGTCAATGGCAGGATTGGCAACCGGATGCAGATTTTCAGCCAATTTCACGCCCAGCGAAAACGGTGTTGCCATCACGCCGCTGGCGCTTTCCAGCTTCATTTCGTTGGCTTCAACGCCGGTATCGCAATCAGGAACAGAAATGACGACGCGATTTGGAGCGGCGCTGATAACCCTTCCCCGCTGATCGCCAAACCAGACGTGGCAATACACATAATCTGAAGTGTCGTACCCTTCACAGGTAATGACCACCTCGCCACCCTCAACTCCAGCGCGAGGCACGGCGCTTTTAATCAGCCCGTCATTGAAATTCGACATTACTGCTTTCTCCAGTTCAAACAGATGGGAGCATAAGGAACGCCAATCATACGCGAGCCAGGAAGATGGCGAAAGAGGCTTTTCTGTGATGGAGGGACAGAGGGAGGGAGAGGTGGAGTGCTAAAGCCTCGTTCTCTCGATCCCTCCACCACCTCACTCTTCATTTCTGAACGCCGTCGCTCAAATCAGAATCTTTCCACAGCCAGATGCCGCCGCGCATGCCAAGCGTATTGCTGACGATTTCAACATCCTTGCCAAATTTCAGAGAGACGTTTGCGGCATTTCCGCCGCCCAGATAAAGCTTGTCGAAGTTCGTCAGAATGCGGAAATATTCAATGGCTTTTTTCAGCCGACCATTCCATACCTTGATGCCGACTTTCTTAAAAGCTTTGTTGCCGAGTTGTTCTTCGTAGGTTTGGCTTTTGCGGAAAGGAATGTGAGCCAGTTCGATGTGCGGAGCCAGCCGCCCATCTTCAAACAGTGCCGAGCCAATTCCAGTGCCGAGCGTGATAACCAATTCAACGCCCTTGCCTTTCGCTGCGCCAAGTCCCTGCATATCGGCGTCATTGATGACCAGGGTCGGTTTACCCGTGGCTTTAGCAATCGCTTTTTGCAGGTCGAAGTGGTTCCATTCATCCGAACCAAGGTTTTTGCAGGACAGCGTTTTGCCATGGCGAACAACACCGGGGAATCCGACCGAAACGCGATCAAACCCTGGAAGCTGCGCCAGCAATTCTTTCAACTTTACCAGCAGTACTCCGGGCGGACACGGCTGCGGAGTGTCCACGCGAACTCGTTCGGTCAGCATCTCGC
>CAZXHW010000747.1:0-4281 GCA_964639915.1 uncultured Heliomicrobium sp. | reverse complement strand
GATGACGCAGGGAGCGATGTTGTCGCGCGCACTGAACGAAATTATCAATCCGGTCGGCTGCTCCCTGACGCTGTATTCCGCTGAGATTCTGGGGCGAGCGCAGAGCATCAGCGACGAAACGTAAGCATATGCCGTAAGCAGTCGGGCAAAAATTTAGCGGTGAGTTCATTTTTCATCTTTCATTTTTGAGTAGTCATTTGTCATTGATCGAGCGGTTGCCTCAGCAATGAAAAATGAAATATGGAAACTGGCAAAGAGAAAATGAAGCGAGCAATGACACGGCAACGCTTTTGCCTCTCTGCCTGGCGGGAAGAGTTTCATCCATTGCAGCCCCGTACCCTCTGGGCGGCAAAACAAATTGCATGAATTGAGTGGCAAGCTATTGGCTTGTCACTTCCAGGAGGCAAGAAATGATACGTATGAACCGTTTGTTCACCAGTTTGATGTTGGCATTCGCGCTGCTGGCGCAGCCGTTGGCGACCTTGGCGCAAAACAAGGCTTTGAATTCCAGCGGACCGAATTCGTCAGCCCTACAAACCGCATCCGAGGTCAATATCGCCAAACTCCGTCTTTCCGGAAACGACATCGCCGAAGTGAATTGGGAAGTTGCACTTCCGGCGGGCGTCGAAGTGCAGGGGTTTGACGTCCGGGTAGATGCGACCTTGAGCAATGGAACGGCGCAAACCGACAGCAAATCGTTTGGCGGGAACGCACGTTTTGGCAGTTTCAAGTTCAATTTGCCATTGGCTTCCAATGGCGGCGCAAAACCAGGCGGCAACGGAGGGAATGGAACTATTGGCACGATTAGTCCTGCCAGCATTGCCGAAAAGGAAATCGCTTCCAAAGGCGCCAAGAGCAGTTCCGGGGCAAAAACGGTCGAAGTCAAAGAAACCAAATCCGGCGAAAAGACTGCTCGTAAATTCGGAGAAGGCAACATTTCCGGCGGCAATAACAATGGTGGTAACAACACTGGCGGCAACTCCGGCGGGCTGAAGCCAAATCCAAATCCAAATCCGACGCCTTTGCCCAGGCCGACTCCGCCGACACAGAAACCGGAAGCAGCCAGAATCACATCGCTTAGGGCTTTTATCACGGCCAAATTTGCCGCTGGAAACGATCTGGCAGCGTTCCGCGAATTCATTCAGCCAACTGACAAAACCACAGGCGAAATGACAATCAAAGGCGGCCGCGGCACGTCGTTGCAGGTCAGAAAGCTGATCCACCTAAACGAAGTTGCCCGGCTGGCGACAGAATGCCCGGCGGGCCAGGAATGTTTCGACATTCTTGCCGAAATTCGCGGCGTTGATGCCAACGGCCAGTTCAAAGTTTCAGCCGAAGTCATTTTTGCCAACGGCGTCCGCAGAAACACTTCGCGCACCACAGGCAATTTGCTCCGTCCGGTTAGGATTTCGGTGGATAAGATTGCCGGAACACAAGTCGCCAACGTGTTGGTGAACATAAACGGCGGCGGCAACCGCGAACAATTCGTCAAAACCGACACGCAAGGCCTCGGCATTCTGCAAAGTGTCGGCGCGGTAAAGAAATAACCACAGTTTGAACGCTGGCGGTAACGCGCACGTTTTCAAGCGGCGTGCAATCAAGCGAGAAGCGGCAAACGGCTTCATCGCCTCATTGCAAATACCGGTTGCAACGTGCGGCAGGGAAGCGTGCGCGTTGCCGCCAGCCAAAAATCTTTAAACTCTTCCCCCATCGAATTTCAAAACAGCTTCAACAAGGGAGGTTAGACATGCGATTCAACTTAGCTTCATTGAAAACCGAGACTCGAAAATTGCCCAAACTCATTCTTGCCGCATTGATTACCGTCGCGGCGTTCGGCTGGTTGATGGCCGAAGCCGGAAAACAGCGCGACGCCAGCGGAACCATCACGCTGGAACTGTGCAAAAAAGGCGCAAACGGCCAGTGGGAAGTCATTGACCGCGTCAAAAGCCCGGTCAATTTCACCGCCAGCGTCATGGATTTGGCCGCGGGCAAGGAAATCACCAGCAATTTCAGTTGGCGCGGAACCAGCGAAAAAGGAATGCGCGCCGAAGGTCGAATGTTGCGCGCTGGCAAAGTGAAAATTGATGTGACACGCGGTTTGCTGGAACTCGACCTGCCGATGGAAGCGACCATTAACGGCAAGAAAATTCCGCTGAACGTCAAACTGTCTACCGAATCCATTTCTTCTCCGACCGGCCAAATCAGCGGGAAAAAAGCTTCCTTGAGCAATGGCACCCTGACTGCGGGCATCGTCGGTTTTTCGGTCATCAAACAGCGCGACTTGGTGGATGAACTGGTGAAGGTCGGCGACAACAACGGCACGCGCAAAGCCGAACAGAAAAAAGAAGGCATTCGCACTTCCGGCGTGGTCGGCGGCAGCGGCGGCCTGTCGGAAGAATTGGTCGTTGTCATGCGCGGCGACGGGACCGTTCGCGCGAAATAGCTCACCAGTTTTCCAAGCCGCTTTTCGCAGATTTCCTCCCTCCTTGAAACCTGCGGGAAGTGGCCTTTCATAAGACTTTCACGAGAATTTCAAAACAGTTTCAGGACTTCAGGTCGCCGGTTTCAGTACTTTGACGGCATCAGGAAAGAGCCGGAAAGCGGAAAATCCCTTACGCCCGGCGGGTTGAACAAACAAGGAGGCAAGGATGCAACGAACCAAATTTTTCATCGCGATCATTTTTTCTATCTCGCTCGTGCTGTTGGGATTCGCTACGGCTCAGGCGCAAGGCAAGAAGAAGGGAAAACCACAAACTGGCAATGCTCCGACGCCGATTGGCATTCAAGTGGCCGAGCCGGTTGATCGCGACGCGGCCAAAATTCAGGTGCTGTCGGCGGTTGTCCGGCAAGTCGGGCAAAACGTTGTCGCCGACGTTCGCTGGGAAGTTTTCGCGCCGCAAGGGAGCAAGGCGGAAAGTTTCGATGTTGAAGTCATCGGCGATTTTGGCAACGACACCGGGGTCAGCGAAAAACTCAGTTTTAACGGCACGGCCACCAGCGGCCAGTTGTTTTTGGCCGAAGCCAGCAAGCATCCGGCCAGCGAATTTCGCAGCATTTCAGTCAAACTCATCGCCAAATTCCGCGACCTGAATAACAACCAGATTTTTACCAAAGCGACGGTCAAAAGTTTTGCCGTCAGCGCCAAACCTTCGCCGCCGATGAAACCTGACGCCACCCCGGGGAATTTGAGCGTATCGCCAGTTGTTACGACCGGCCTGATCACGCGCGTGCGGTGGGCTGTGGCGTTGAATCCCGGAGCAGTGATTGATCATTTCACGGTAAAGGTGATTGCTGACCTGGATGACGGGCAGTCCATCAACCGGAAAGAATTGATCAAAGAGGTGACTAACCCCAACGACCGTGACGTGACGTTTACCTTTGCGCAGATTGGAGTGAACAGCGCGCCGGGTTTAAGAATTGCGAGGACCAGGACAGTGGTGAATGCTTTAGTGCGAATTCTGGCAGACAACAGCTTTGAACGGCTTTCGGCATTTCGCGAAGACCTCTTTGCGCCACCCGCGCTGCCCGTCGTCAATCTGGCCGTCAGCGATTTGAAAGCCAGCTTGAACAACATCGTTTCGCTCAATTGGGCCATCAACGCCGAATCGCAAGTTCGCATCGTCGAATTTCAGATCAAGCTGGCGACGACTTTTAGCAATAACACCGCCATCATTTCAGACTTCAAGGCCACTCCGCAGTCGCGCAACTTTACAAAGTCGTTTTTGCCAAAAGACGGTCCGCCAAACGGGTTTCGGCAGGTATTCGTCACGATCACCGCCAAAATGGAAGCTGCCGACGGTCGTCGTTTCGATGTCGTCGCCACCCGCAAACTGAATTAACCATCCACACAACGCCGGAGTTTTTCAGAAACTCTTTCAACCAGCGTTCACGTTCACGGCGGCAACCCAACCCCCCTTTGCGGTCGCCTTTTATCAATCGCACAAACATATCTGGAGGGTATAACTATGCGTAAAGAAGCTTTGGCCATTCATCGTTTGGGGCGGCGCTGGCCGCAACTCGCTGCACTGTTTTTAGTGGTGGCTTTACTGATGACGCTGGCGGTCTGGCCGACGGCCAATCCGGTCAGTCACGGAAATGCTTCTGCGTTTATTTCAGTCAAGCTGACCTTCAATTTGGGCAAACGCACCAACACTGGAACCTGCGGCCCGGGTCGTGGAATTTGCAGCATTGTTTTGGGTGTTGCCCGTTCCGGCTCGGTCGAAGGGACTGTGACTCCGGTGGGCAGTGACAAGTTGAATGTCGTCTTTGAATCCAACCTAG
>CAZXHW010000746.1:0-4290 GCA_964639915.1 uncultured Heliomicrobium sp. | reverse complement strand
GCTGGCGGCTGGCAAGCAAGCTTTGCACAAGCCACTGGTCAGGACAGGGAGTTTCATCAGACCTATGACCTGACAGCATCTGGCACAGTTGGCATTTACGGCAACAGCGGCGTTGTTCGCATTTCCACCTGGAATGAAAACCGCGTCAAAGTGGACGCCATCAAGCGTGGGCGTAACGAAGCCGATTTTGCGAAAGTTCAAATCGAAGTGATGGAGAGGCCTGAACGAATTGAAATTCGCACGGTGTACCCAAGCGGCTTCAACTGGCGAGGCGGCGGGGTGACGGTAGATTTCGACATCAAAGTTCCGCGTTCAAGTTCCATCAGTCCTGTGAATACAACCAGCGGCGACATCACCGTGATCGGACCGATTGAGCGAGTCACTGCCCGTGCGACCAGTGGAAATGTCTCGGCTCAGGACGTGACAGATATCGCCAGCCTGGCTGCGACAAGCGGCAACGTGACGGCGACCCACATTGGCGGCGAGCTTCGCGCAAACGCCACCAGCGGAACTGTGACCGTCAACGATTCCAACTCCAAAGTTTTTGCACAGGCTAGCAGCGGCTCAATTCGCGTGACCAACGCACGAGACGACGTTACAGCGACCGTCAACAGCGGCGACGTCAAGCTGGAAAAGATTGGCGGGCGAGCGATTGTTCGCTCGAACAATGGATGGATTGTCGTTAACGACGTGGGCGGCGATGTTCAAGCCACCAGTTTTAACGACGATGTGACTGTTTCAAATGTCAAAGGGCGTGCAGTTGTCACAGCATTAAACGGAGCCGTGAATCTAAAAGGCATTGCCGAAGGGGTGAAAGCCACTTCTGTTAGCAGTGCCATTAATGTCAGTGATTCAAAAGGCCGTATTGAAGTCGGCTCGACCAGCGACTCCATTACGCTGACCAACCTGGATAGCAGCGAAATCATTGCCAAGACAACTTCTGGCATCGTCCAGTTCACAGGCAAGTTGCACAACGACGGACATTACGAGTTTGAGAGTTTCAGCGGAGAAGTCATCCTGGTTTTGCCGGCTGACAGTAACTTTACACTATCGGCCAAAACACACAGCGGATCGGTAAACACCGAATTCCCCGTGCAGCTTTCAAGGAACATTGGCGGCAGTTTGATCACGGGCACAGTTGGGAAAGGCGGCGCGGATGTTCGGGCGTCAAGTTTCAGTGGTAGCGTGCGAATCAGAAAAAGCGTGCGCTGAAGAATTCTAAAGACAAGAACAAAACTCAAGAGGAGAGACGAGCAATGAAATTTCTATTCGCATGTTTGGTTTTGTTGGCCTTCGCGCTGACGTTTGAGGATTCCCCTAAAGCTGTCAAAAATTTGATGGCTAAGAGCACCGATTCGGCGAGCGGGTACGAAGTGACCGATCAGGTCAACAAAACAGTCACGCTTTCGCCAGGTTCCAGCACACGGATCAGCGGCTTTAACGGTCGTGTGACGGTTGAAACTTGGGATGCGGACCGGGCAGAAATTAACATTCAGATCAAAGCTTCCAGCGAAGAAGCGATGGCCCGCAAACCCGTAATTATCGAAAACACCCCCAACTCGCTGGTCATCAAAACCGAAAATGATAAAGAAGGCGGCAGGTGGGACAGAGATCACGGCTGGGTTCGCCACGAAGTGAATGTCCGGTTGCCGCGCAACGGCAATCTGAAAGTTTCCGGCATCAATGGGGCGGTCACAGTCGGACAGCTTACGGGTGAAGTCGGCGTTTCGGGTGTCAACGGCAGAGTCAAAATTGAACAGGCTGGAACAGTAGCCGAACTGAGCGGTATTAACGGTGGTGTTTCCGTGGCAATGGTGAAATTGAGTGACGCCGGTTTGCGCATCAGCGGCATCAATGGCGGAGTCGAAGTCGGTATTCGCAGCGAGGTCAATGCCGACATTGACGTTCGCGGTATCAATGGCGGAATTGACACTGATTTGCCACTTTCCGTTCAGGGAGAAATGAAGCGTGGCCAATTGGTCGGTAAACTGGGAGCCGGTGGAGCGCCCATCAAAATCAGCGGTATTAATGGTGGAGTAAAGCTCCTCAGAAATTGATGGCCAGTCTGTTAATTTAATACCGTTTGGAATCGTTTTCAGCCGCAGTAATGCTTGCAAAGAAATCACTTGCAGGTGTTACGGCGGCTGAAAGTTTTTCTGATGACGCCGGTATAAAAGGAACTTTCAGGCACTCATCTCGTAACTAGCCAATGTCAGGTTTCTGTAGATAGCCAATGACAAAGAACTTTGACACTACAGAGTCCGCTTTTGAAATTCAAAAGTTCCATAAACGAACATTCAATGGCCGCCTCGCGATCAGCGGTTCTTGATCAAACCCAGTATTGAAACCACGTTAGCTTGCCAACCTCTCTGGCCCGACTTTTGTATAAGAACAATCGTCACCGGCGAGCCGCTAAAAAACGAAATACTAAATTTTTGGTAGTTGGTGAGCCGACGTTCAAAAAAGAGTTACATCAATCATCAGTAGAAGTTGAGGGAGAGTTTTATTATGGTCACTCAAGCTTTAGAGAGAGCAAACGGTTCTGCAAAATTAACGCCACGTCCGGCACTATCGTTGGTGGGTTCTTCACAAACGATCTCATTGGATCAATATGAATGCTTTATTGGTGTCAGCACCAATGTTGCCGAGTTAAAACAGTTCATCAGTGTTCAGGTGGCTCAGCACGATTCCCACAAGGTAACGTTGCTGGTTGGGGAACGCGGGTTGAGACAGGAACAAGTAGCACGTGTAATCCATCAAGCCAGTGCCAATCGGTCGCAACCATTCCTGGCTGTCAACGCCCACAGTTTAGACAGCGAAGCTTTGCACTCATTACTTTTTGATACTCATGGAATGATTGAGACCTGCCAGAACGGAACGATCTTTATCAATGAATTAACCCGGTTACCAGCGTTGCTGCAACAACGATTTGCCGCCTTTATTGAAGAGCAGCGTTGGCGTGGCCATTCCGGCAAAAAAGGCGGACCGCGTTTGATTTTTGCCACCGAATGCAGAACCAGCGAGCTTTCTGCCGAAAACCGCATCGGATATGGGTTGGTGGAATTGCTGAAACCCACAGGCTTTACGATCAAACCCTTGCGTGAACGCAGCGAAGACATTCCTTATTTGGTGAAACACCTTCTCACACGAATCATTAAACGGCTTGGCAAAGGTCCCCATGAAATCGCACCCAGCGCGATGAAGATGCTGGCGGATTATTCGTGGGAAGGGAACATTGATGAGTTGGATGCGGCATTGGAAAGCGCCGTCAACAGCACTAAACCTTTGCAAATTGACGAATCATTATTGCCGTCTCGTGTGCGTTTTGCTGCGCTCAAAGCCATTCCGCCAAGCGGGATTGACTTGCCGCAGATTGTGGATGATTTCGAGCGAAATTTGATCGAAACCGCTCTGCGTCAGACGAGCAACAATCAGACGAAAGCGGCTGCATTGTTAGGACTCCGCGTTCAGACTTTGAACATGAAGCTGAAACGGTTCAAGGAAAACGGAGAGCCTGAAGAGTTTGAAGCTTAAGGAAAAGGGATTGAGGGATTAGTGGCGCTATCGGCCTGAATCTTTCAATCCCTAATTTTCTCCTTCCGGAGTAGCCACAAAGCGGTACCCAATGCCGCGGACAGTCAGCAAGTGACGTGGATTTGACGGTTCGTCTTCAATCAGCTTTCTCAGCCGGGCAATAAAATTATCAATCGCACGCGTGTCTGTGTCTTCGTGCAAATTCCACACTTCTTCCAGAATGTTGCGCCTGGAAACTGCCTTGCCTTCGTGGCGAATGAGGAAACGCAGTAAGTCAGCTTCCATCAGGGTCAGCTTTTCAACGCGCGTCCCTGCGCGTAATTCCAACTCGGTAAAATCAATCGTCTTCCCACCAAAGTTAAACAAATCGCCGTTCTTATTTTTCTCCAGCGTTAGGTGAAACCATTCGCGCCGCCGCAACAATCCCCGCAACCGTGCAATCAGAATTACCAGTTCAAATGGCTTGGGCAGGTAATCATCAGCTCCGGCTTCGAACCCTTTCAGAACATCTTCGGGACGACTGCGAGCAGTAAGCATCAAAATGGGAATGAATTGTCCGGCTTGGCGCAACTCAGTGGCAATTTCAAAACCATCTTTGCCTGGCAACATCACGTCCAGCACCACAGCGTCAAACCGTTTGGGTTGTCCGATCAAAAGTTTAAGCGCTGTTTCACCGTCGGCGGCAATTTCGACTTCATACTTTTCGGCTTCCAGATTGAATCGCAACCCGTCAGCCAAATGTTTTTCGTCTTCGAC
>CAZXHW010000745.1:0-4294 GCA_964639915.1 uncultured Heliomicrobium sp. | reverse complement strand
GTCGAATTGTCGTTGCGCCAAACAGGTGACCTGTCGCTTTCTTGTAGGCAATACCCCAGATCGGCCCCGTTTCACTGGCAATGGCAATTTTTTCGACAGTAAAACCACCTTGGCCTACCACGCCATTATCATTGTAATTAAACCGCACCATCGAAGGTTCCGAGGCTGCGTCACTGCTGAGATTACCGGTGGTAGCCAACGGATCGCCAAAGAAGAAACAAGGGATCAATACCTTAGGATTGGTTTGGCAATAATCAGCCGGGTTGTTCACACCCAAATCTATACTTTGATTGGGAGCCGATGCGAATTGAACAGTTGAGCCATTTCCCGTCCCTAAGCGTGTGGTGAAACCGCCAAAAAATTCAGATGGAATATTCGTGAACTCAACGCGCACCGGATAATTAGCAACCGGGACCGTTAAACAATACTGGCCAAGTCCATCGGTCGTCGTGGTATAGGTCGCACCGTTCTTGTCAAAGGCCGTTACCGTCACGCCTGATGCGCCATTCGTTTCGCCTGGATCCTTGATGCCATCAGCATCGTAATCGTTAAAAACCTTGCCACCCAGATCATTTGCGCCACAAACCAGTGGCGCACAAGTAGCGGAAAACACGATGCTATCCGTATCGTTTGCAGCACCTGGCGCAGAAGTCGTCAGTGTGCCTGAGAAACCTGACGCGACTTCAAAGGCGACGACTTGTGGTGTAACAACAGGCGGATTCGCTCCGGTTTGTTGCGTAATGGTGCGTGAGGTCACGCCATTCAATGCTCCGGGCAATGAAACAGTAACGCTATTGCCATCGGAAAGCCCCGTCCAGGAAACTTCCACACTAACGGTTGCACGCGACTGGCCGCCAGAGTAATAACAGCCTGAAACCGTCGGCACCGCTGTTACAGTCGAAAATAAATTTGCCGAACCTTTCGGCGCTCCGAATAACGCCGTTTTCAGATATTGCCAGCTACGGGAAACCCCGAAATAGGAATCTGAAAAAATGCTCGACATCGTGCGCGGTGCGGCATTCACGGATTTGCCGTAATACCCCGACAACATCAAAAAGCTGGTTAGAATAACAACGCTGGATAACAATGAAACGATCAGACGGCGTTTGCCGGTGACCCCGAAGCTTTTGCTGGCGCCACTGTCTTTTGCCAAAAGCCTCTTCAATTTTTTGATTGTCGGACTCAATGTGTGTGTAATTTTATGGGAATGCATAATCTAAGCTCCTGATATTCCTTGGCGTAAGCCTGAAACGACCCAGTACCAGCTTGAGCATCCTGCCGATTTTCAAACCGGCAAAATCCTCAAACTGGCAACAAGCAACACTTTTCCCAGGACAAGGAAGGTCCAAGCCTTCACTTGCTCTCGAGTTTCACGCAATCAGACTTGGTGTTCGTGGGCGAAGGATGCGGTGCGAAGAAGTACAGGACTCGCCAAACGTTCTGGCGAATCCTGTCAAGAAACACAACCACACACACTACTGATTGCTTCTATTTAGAATTGATACTGTTTGATTTTTTGAAAATGCGGATTGCCGCCAGTGCTAGCGCCGGAATCATCAACAATGAGGCTCTTCGTGCGCTCGGCAATCCGCGATAGGTCAGCCTGCCTTGCCCAATTTTTATCCCTACCATCAAGGCAGGCTTCTGTGGATGACGGAAACTCCCTACAACTCAAGCCTCTGCCACCCAAGAATGGACTGTAAGTCAGCGGCAAAATTCCTAGTGTGTTACTTTCGAAGTCGAGCCAGGTTCTTCAACGCGGATTCGGCTCACCAAAACCAGTTGGCGGGCAAACTAATCGCTTGCCCGCCACCATTTAGCCGAAAATATTCGATTCGATTTTTAGCACTTGGAAACTAACGCGGTGGGCGAACGGGACGATCATCTCCGTTCGAATTATGGCCGTCTGGCTTCCCTGGCCGTTCTGCCATGGGCGCGCTCAGACTGCGCATTGAGGGATTTATCGTTGTGTTGAAACTGGGAGGATCAACGCGCCTGTTTTTTTCTCCCATTGCACAAGATGCTCCGGCGTTCGCTGCTGCCGCTGAAGCTGTAAAGGTGATTACTAGAAATCCGGTTAGTAATACTGCTGACAAGGGTCTGGTTCTTTTTTGTGTCGTTATGTGTGTGGGGGTTATTTTATTTTTCGTCATGATCTGTTTTTTTGTTCTCCCTGCGCTCAGCCTTTTATCCAAAATCCGCTGCTGGCAACCGGAACACATGGTTAAATGTATCTCCGGTCGCCAACCTCGGTTCTGCGATGTACGTCGCTGAGGTATGGGGGCAATGTATTCGCGCAGGAAGAAATCTAGTGTGGCAGTTTCGCAGCCTTGGGCAATACTCTGTCGCCCGAACTACCTGACTGCCGATGTAGTGTGGCATTTTCGAATAAATGAAATTCTCAGGCTTGCCATCATTGAATGCATGGCGTAAGTTCCTTTTCGCATCGTCACTACGAACTGCAAGGTGTGTTGAGTGGTTGAAGTAGTTGAAGTCACAAATCAGGTTACAAAGAGACTTGAACGGGCTTACCAACTGGCTTTTTTCATTCTGGGAAACCAGGAGGCTTCCGAACGAATCGCAATCGAAGCGGCTGACCGTTTGCAGGTCGCCGTAGTGACACAAGATCGCCGCTACTATTACATCCCCCAAGGTAGTTCGCGCCAACTTAGTCGCGCAACTGGCGCTCGCAGTAAAGTTAACTTCAGCGAATTGCACCTGCTGCAGCGTTTGGTCTTTGACGAAACCGAATCGGAGGAAAAAGAACAGGAGTATGCCGGATTGGATGATCGGCGCCTGCTGATCCATTTTCTTAAACATTTGGTGCGCATTACCGTCAAACGCAACTCGTTTTACGTCACTCTGGGCTTTACAAGACTGCTGCATCATTATTCGATCAATGAGGCAATTTCGCTTTATGGTTTGCTGATGCAGAATCCAAGCCGCGCCAAAGACAATTATTACTGGCGTTCGCGCAAGGCACAGTTGCTCCAGGAAATGAAATCGCGCTTTGGTGACCTGCTGACACTGACGCGAGGAGCTTATGGAGAAGAGCGTTTCGTACCCCGCCCTGATCAGGCACGATACGCGGATTTCATCACTCTCTGCTTGAACGTACTCATGCCCTGGGAAACGCAATGCCCCTTGCCGATAGGCGAAAGTCCGGCTGACGGCAAAATTCACGCATTGAGCTTTGAAGGTGATGACCCCGATGAAGAGCACCGAACCGAAGTCGCTCGCATACACGCGGTGCTGCATCCGGAATGTTTCGAATGGTTGATGGCCAGGCTGCAAATGGATCTGCCAATCCTTCGTTTGGATTTGCCTGAGTTTAATCATCACAAGGAACACCATAACCAGCAATCCGCCGATGGCAATTTTCAGATGACCAGCAATGATCAAATGGATTCATCGGCGATGCGCAACAAGTTGCCAGAAAAAATGATCGAGATGCTGCCCGAAACTCTAAAAGCTCGTCAGACCCGGCGTCAGGCAGTGCAACGAAACTTGCGCCGCGTGAAAGTCCTGGTTGATCGCCAGCCACGGGCCACGCTAGACCTAAAGGCATCCGGCCAGGCGGAGTTCAGACTGCTTGAAGGCGAAGAGTTCATCGAAATCCGCTCCAGCGAAGAACCCGATCTTTGCCTGGCGCTTTACCCGGTTGATTACGTTATGCTGGAACAGGCTTCCACTCCTCAAAATTTTGTGATCGAGCTAGCAGGTGGCCAAAAGCTCAATTTCACGTTGATGCCTGATCGTAACGCAGAAGGCGAAGTAACTGGCGCAGCCGTCACCATCAATGTCAAAGGTTCCGGGTTCGTTCTAGCCGATTGGCTTCGCTCTCTGCTATCAGGCGCCGATCATACGAAACAGCCGTTGCCTGTATGGCGCTTTGCTTTGCCAGCATTGCTATTGGTTGTTTGCAGCCTGGGCGGTTTCGCCCTCTGGCGTTTTTGGCAACCCGAGTCCTCAAGTTCGGTTGCGATCAACCGTCCACTAAACGGTGACCAGCTAACTTCGGCACCAAATGGCGGCAATTCTGGTGCGCCATCTCTGACTCCGAAAAATTCAATTGACCCGCAACGGCCCTCAAAACCGCCTAGCACCTTGCGCGATCACGATGTCACCGACAACGAAACAGCTCCGGTGGTCGAATCGCCTTCGCAAACCCGTCGCGTATTTCTTTCCCTTAACCGGGACGTAAATGAATTTCGCTCGGAATTGACTGCACGAATGAAAGAGGCCCGCTTGTGGGAGGTAACCGATAAAGACGAAGCAGACACCGCAATGGACA
>CAZXHW010000744.1:0-4303 GCA_964639915.1 uncultured Heliomicrobium sp. | reverse complement strand
CCGCAGCCACCACGGCGATTTCGTCGCCTGCCCATTGAATCTCTGTGCCTTTGTCCTGAATGATTTTGGCGGCTTTCACGCCGGGCATTTTTTCAGCAGCGCTCAAATCAATGCTGACGATTTTGGCGTGCGCATACGGCGAGCGCAAAACTTTGCCGAACAACATCCCGGGACGATTCAAATCGAACGTGTATTTCGCGCGGCCTGAAACTTTGTCCGGGCCATCCAGACGCGAAATGCGTTTGCCGATGTGAGTTCGTTTGCCTTCTTCAGGCCATTTGTACTCAGCCATTGGTTTTGCCTCCTCTGGTCAATTTCGCCGGGCCTTTCTTCATCGTCGCAGAAGCCTGGGCGATCGCGCCTTTGATTCCCTGATAAGTGCCGCAGCGGCAAAGGTTGCCGCCGACGCCCATTTCGATCTGCTCTTCAGTCGGCGAAGGATGTTTGTCCAGCAAGGCTTTGCACGCCATGACAAATCCGGGAGTGCAGAATCCGCATTGCTGGGCGTCGTTATCCCAGAACGCCTGCTGCACCGGATGCAGTTTGTCGCCTTGCGCCAGACTTTCAATAGTTTCGATCTTGCGGCCTTGCGCTTCGATGGCCAGCACTGTGCAGGAATACATCGGCTTGCCGTCAATAATCATCGTGCAGGCTCCGCAGGTCGCGCGGTCGCATACGCGTTTGGCTCCGGTCGTGTCCAGGTCATTGCGGAGCGTGTCCAGCAACGTCGCTCGCGGTTCGACGCTGATCTGTTTCGGCGAACCATTGATGCTGAGTGTGATGTTGACTTTATCCGGTCCAAAAATTTTGACTTCCGCACCGGCGGCTTTGACGACTTTTTCGCCGCTAGCCACCAGCGGAATCGTCAAGGCTACGCCTGTGCCTTTCAGGAATTTGCGGCGCGACACTGCGGACTCATTGGAGTCGGCAGCGTTGTCATGCCGTTCATCAGAACTGCTCATCAGTTACCTCCGTTGGTCTAAAAAGATGGAGTGATTTCGGGAAAATTCAGATTTACGTCTGCACAGACGTATTCACAATTTTTCGGTTACAGCCAATTTCAAAATGGATTACAGAAATAGTAGAAGTGCGGATTCGGAGTATAGCAATGGGGTTTTGAGGTGACAAGAAATTGGATTGGTATTTATCCTTCTGATCGTTTCCCGCGGCGAGAAAGTTTTACCGCCGCTTCCCAACGACGTTTCCAAAATCCTTTCCGGTTTAGCATCATGCGGCGAAAACGCTCCTTCAGCATCTGCGATTGCCGATGAACTCGCTGATAAATTCTCGAGGCCTTGATCGTGCTATAGACGCGAGCCTTGAATGCCACAAAGCGCGTGTGCAGCAATGCGAACCAGCCGATCAACAACAGCTTTGGCTCAGTCAACGCGTAGATGCGGGCCACCAGTGCAGTTCCAACAATTTTGGCGATGACAACCACCAGAAATCCGAACGTCGCCTGTCCATGAGAAATCAACCACAACGCTGCCAGCTTGACCGGGATCAGTAACAAAGAAGGCGCTCCGAAAATCGCCAGCGCTCCGTAAGGCGGCAAGCCAGCAATCAGCGATTCAATTTGGCGAAAAATCGGCAATCGTCCAATCGCCGCCGCCAGCCGCTGCAAATCATCCCACAGCCAGTCTTCAGCTAGAACAATGATCGCCGCAATCAAAACAAACGGCGCGGCTACGATTTTCTTCAGCAGCCTTTTCATTACGAAATTAGCTTCTTTCTTTTTTGCGTGCCTGAGCTTGCACCGCTGTGATCGCTACGGCGTCAACGATGTCTTCCCATTTGCAGCCGCGCGACAAATCGTTGGCGGGTTTATCCAGGCCTTGCAGGATGGGGCCTATGGCGGTGGCTCCGGCCAGGCGTTCGGTCAATTTGTAGCCGATGTTGCCAGCGTTGATGTCCGGGAAGATCAGCACATTGGCTCGACCGGCAACGGTGGAACCTTTGGCTTTGGACTGGCCTATACTTTCTACCAGAGCGGCGTCCAATTGTAGTTCGCCGTCAATTTCCAAATCGGGCACGCGCGCACGAACGGTTTTGGTGGCTTCGATGACTTTGTCGGCCAGCGGATGTTGTGCTGAGCCTTTGGTGGAAAACGACAACATTGCTACGCGCGGTTCGGCGTCCAGCAAAGCCCTGCAAGTTTGCGCGGAAGCGATGGCGATTTCAGCAAGTTGCGGTGCTGTCGGGTTAATCACGACCGCTGGATCGGCGAAAATCAAAGCGCCTTCGACGCCAAAATCCTTGTTCGGCACAACCATCACAATCACCGAGGAAACCAACGAAAAGCCTTCGCGCAACCCCAGCGTGATCAGCGCAGACCGAACCGTATGCGCCGTGGTGTTGGTCGCTCCAGCGACGGAACCGTCGGCTTTGCCGTGGCGCACCATCATGTTTCCGAAATACAGCGGATCAAGAATCAGCTTGTTGGCTTCGTCCAGCGTGGCGCCTTTGGCTCGGCGAAGTTCGTAAAGTTCCTGCGCGTAACGCCCCAGATCAGTCGAGCGGTGATGATTCAGAATGATTACGTTGGTGAGGCTGACGCCAAGCGCCGAAGCGCGGCTGCGAATCGTTTCTTCATCGCCTAGCACGGTGACGCGCGCCAACCGCTCTTCGGCAGTTTTTGAGGCGGCAATAAGGGTTCGATCATCGCCTCCTTCGGGCAGGATAATGTGTTGCAGTTGGGTGGCAGCTTGAACTCGAAGTTTACGGAGAATGTCCATTTGAATCAGAAGAGGGTTTTAAATTTCAGGTGTCGGGTTGCGTCGGTTTTTCAGATATCGCCATACGAAGAAAGCTGCCACAGCCAAAACAATGACAGTAACGACTGTGCTGTAAATGCTTAGATATTCGCCTGCCTTTTGCCAGTTTTTGCCGAACACCATGCCCAAATAAAGCAGGATTGCATTCCAGGCCGCCGCGCTGACAGCGCATAGGGCGGTTGTCGCAGGCAGATTCATCTTGGACATTCCGGCGACGAAAGAAACGATGGCGCGTGTTCCAGCCAGAAAGCGGTTGGCGACAATAACGCCGTAACCAAAGCGCTGAAACAGTTTTTCGACCTGATTGATTGCCGTAAGCGGCAGATAGCGGCTCAGGCGTCCGCTGACAATGTGTTCTTGGAAATACCTGCCGATCACATATGCCAACGCAAAACCACAGGTGCTGCCCAGCGTCGAAACAATTAGAGCCGAAGTGAAATCTATTGTGCCGATGCCGATCAAGGTTCCGGCAAAAACCAGCAGCACATCGCTGGGAGAGGGCGGAAAGATGTTTTCGATGAAAGCCAGAAAAAACATCAGGGCCAGCACGCCTTCAGGCGGCAGTTGTTGAAGCCAGTTGATGCCTTGTTGAATCAAATCCATAACTTAAGCAGTCGGTGGTTGGGAATCGGTAGTCGGTAATTTTCGACTTGCGACTAATTCGCCGATCAGGCCGGCAATCAATTCGTCAATTTCCAAGTTGGAAAAGTCCGTTTCCGAGCTTTCCCAGAACTCCTGAAGATTTTGTGCGCCGCCTTTTTCGTATTCGCGTGCTTGTAACAACAGGTCGAGCTTGTCGGCAGCTTTGACAATGCGAGCTTCCAGGCTGGTGCGTTCTTCGTATTCCTGCCAGAGCAACAAATATTCTTCCCCAATGGCTCCCAGAGCTGACAGCATTTCATCGGCAATTTGCTGATCCGCTTTGTGCAGCGCGCCTTTGTCAAAATACCGTTTGATTGTGTTGGGCAAATCGCCCGTGCGAGCCTCGGTCAGATCGTGCAGCAGCGCCATTCGCAGAATTTTCTCCACATCCGGTTCCAGCCCCTGACGCTGCGCCAGGTCGGCCAGCAACATTCCAAACAGCGCCACGCCGAAAGAATGATCTGCAACCGATTCCACATCGCGGATTCCGCGCAACAACCAGCCTGTTCGCGGCACGGATTTCAGGCGGATCATTTCGCATACAAACTTGATGATATTGGAGCTTTCTGCCATCACGCCGCCGAAGCTACCGGTTTTGACCAAGCCCGTCAACCGTGTGCTATATTCGCTTTTCAAGCGCCAATCTGTTCCCTATAGGTCACGTCATGTTGTATCCGAATTTCTTCGAAATTGCAGGACGCCGAATCTCGCCGCCGCTGGTTTTGTCACCGATGGCGGGCGTGACCGATTCGCCTTTCCGTCGTCTGGTAAAGCGTCGCGGTGGCGCAGGCTTATTCGTCACCGAATTCATCAGCGTCGAAGGGCTGACGCGCGGCAATATGCGAACTCATGACTTGATGCGTTACAAGCCGGACGAAGAGCGCCCG
>CAZXHW010000743.1:0-4316 GCA_964639915.1 uncultured Heliomicrobium sp. | reverse complement strand
GGAATCTGAAATTCCTGCTGCATACGCACGAACATCTTATTGACGGCTTCGGCGGTTTCTTGCAGCGCTTCGGGCGTGAACTTGTTGTCTTTCACCTTCATGATCGAAGTATTGATCACTTCGGTGTAAATGATTTTGACGTCGTACCCGCTGCCTTTGCGCGAGAAATTGATGGCGGTTCCTTTGACGCCGCGCGAACCAATTTCAATGCCGCCGTGCAGCTTGGTGTTTTTGCCGGCCGCAGAAGCAGAAAAGGTGGTGAAAGTTGCCGACAAGGCAATGAAGGAAATCAGAAAAATCAGCAGAAACTGAAAGGATGCGTACTTATGAGTTTTTCGGAGCATTTTGACCTTGAAGTTGTTAAGTAGTTCTCGAAATCTGAGAGTGTTAAAGAGTTCAGCTTTAGCGAAAACTCTGTCCGAAGCTGAACTCCAAGCCGCAGTTTAAGGAGTGTAGCTGCCAACCTGCAAGCGAGTGTAGCTTAGAATCCAAGCCAGATAGGCGTACCGAGCGAACCTGATTCGCTTTTGGCTCAGTTGAAATTCGCTGGAAACGGCTTTCAGGATTTCTGCTCCGGCAATCAGATTCCTGGGCGAAAAGGTGTTGCGAACGGTTTCAATCTCTTTTTCCGCCTCGGCGCGCACTTGGCGATTGGTAATCCGTTTTGAAAGGTCCGGGTTCAGGAATTTCTGCACCGTGTCAGGATCGCTGGTGACTTTTCGATAAAACAGATCAATGTCTTCAGCTTTGATCGGAACCAGCGCGCGGCGGTCGTCTGGGTACAGCAATGTCGCCATCGCCCAAACGATTCCTCCGGACATGTACATGCGAGGCCGATTCACCAAGCCAGGCTTTCGTTCCATTTCCTTTCGCAGGTTTGACTTGATAGAGGTTGCAGCCAGTTCTTTGGCCTTTCGCGCGAAATCGGCAAGATCGCCTGCATCGCCTGTTGCCTGATTAATTTCATTGGTAAAGCTGACGGTGCCTTTGGGAATGCCGACCGTCACATAATCATAATCCGGCGTCCCGGTTGCCAGTTGGCGCAAGACTTGATACCCGCCTTTGGTATTGCCGCTGCCAATATCCATCAACACAGAAATGCCGCGATTGTCTTTCCAAATGTCTTTGTACCGGTAACGTTGTGGGATAGTTCCAACGACGCTCAACTGGACTTCGGTTTCGACATCTAGAAACGACATGGTTTTGCCTGTTTTTTCGTGGATAGCTTTGACCAAATCCTGCGGATTGTCGGCTTTCAGCCCGCTGCTTCCAACGATGCCAATATGCGTGTCGGGAACTCTCAGATCGCCTTTCATCTTGCCTAGAAGTCTGGCAGTTGCCATCGCGGTGTCGCGTATGACTTCCGACGCAAATTTATTGTCTTTGAGCTGCATGATCGTCGTGTTGATGACTTCGGCGTAAATCAATTTAACCGTATGACCTTCGTCGGTTTCCTTTACGCGAATTGCCGTGGCTTTGATCCCCTTTGAGCCGACTTCAATACCTCCATAAAGATCACCTGTTTCGTTCGCCCCGGTTTGAGCCAAAGCGGAAAAGCAAAGTAATGACGTTATGATTAGGAGCGAAAAGAACTGAGCGGTTCTTTGAATGATGCTTTGAGTTTTCATGTCTGGAGCCTCTAAAAAGGGGATAAGTTTTGTGTTCCGGTCAGATCATTTCTAAACAGCCGGTCTAAACAGCCGGACCTCGCAGGTATCGAATCAGCTTTGCAAAAACCAGAACCAGGGCGATCAGCACAATCACCAGCAGCGCCAAAATGATCGGTAATGAAAGCAATTTGTTTTGTCCGCCGATTCCGTCGTCACGCAGAGTGCTCATTGCCGCCAGGGTTTGGGGTGGCGGGTCAGCCTTTTTGCTGACGGGTTCGGCAAGTGCGACAGTCGAATCAGAAGTTGCTGCTGGCAAACCTGTGGCAGTTGGTTCTGGTGTTGCGCTAATGCTTCCAATTGCCGGAGTTGGCGACGCGCTCGCATTGACAGCCAGGTTGGTTGGCAAGCTTTCTGCCGGCGAATGACGGCCGCGTGAATTTTTACGTGATCGTGAGCGCGTTTCTCGCTGGGAAGAGCTGTTGGCTGATTCCGTTGAAGCAGGTCCGGTCGAGCTTTTTGATGAGTGATTGTTTCGGTTACGGTCAGTTCCGCTGCGCTCCCGCACCTGCGGAAAGATGTCAACCGGATCGAGTTTATGCATTGCGCTTTTCTTTTCCGGCGACATGGGTTGTTGTGGGATTAAGCCATAGACAGAAAATGAAAGCGACAAAAGTAGAATTGCAGTCGTAAGTGTTTTTTTCATGGGGTGTATGCCGTGGGTTGTTTTCAAAGCTGCCTGAACGCCACAACACCAAGCCAGACCAATGCCACCATCAGCAGCGAGAGTAATGCTCCGTAAAAGACCAATTTGACGCTGGAGCCTTTTGCTCCGGATTCGGAAGTGTCCAAAAACATAATGTCGTCTTCGGATTTGAGCGGTGCCAGAGCCGTTGTGGATTCATTGGCGCGCGTGATTTGTTCGGACATCATGCGCAACTCCTCCTCTTGTTTTCGCAAAACCTTTTTGTAGCCGTTTTCAGATGTCCGAAACCTTTCTTCCAGCTTCCGCAGCTTGGTTTCCAGTTCAGTAGCTTTCATTTCGGCATCGGTTCGAGCCTGTTCAGCGGAAAGACGAGCTTTTTGTTCGGTTTCAAATTGCATCTGAAGCTGTTTCAACGCTTCATCGCCGCCCATTGAATTTGTGAGGACGACTTGTCCACTAACCGCAGTTCCCAAATTGTCCAAACCCATGTCCTGATTGGGCATCAGGCTGGCCATCTCATGCAGCATTTGTTCCGCCAAACCGCGCAACTCGGCTTCGCGATGCAGCTTGGCTTCGGAAGCTTTATATTTTTCTTCCATTTGGCGAGCGATGGCATCAGCTTCATAAATCAGCGATTCCGCTGTTCTGGCGGCTTCTTCCGCAGCGCGGACTTTGGCTTCGGCATTTTTATAGGCTTCCTCGGCCGTTCTAGCTTTGGCTTCAGCTTGCAGGCAAGCCGCTTCTACTTCGGCGCGTGCGATTTCAGCAGCGGCGTGTGCTTCGGCTTCCTGCTTCACGCGCTCTTCAAGCTCGACTTTGGCGATTTCCGCTTCGATTCGTTTCAATTCTTCCGACTGCGCGACGGCCTGCCACTGGCTGGCGTCTTCTTGAAGTTGGCTGACTTTCACTTCGGCCTGTTTACGAAGTTCCATCTGTTCATTCAATTTGGCTTCCGCCAGATGGAATTTTTCCGCCGCTTCGCGCGAGCGGGTTTCTGCCTCACGAGCAATAGCGATAATCGCCGCTTTTCGTCGCTCGATTTCCTGGCCCAGTGTTTCTGTGGTATTTGCGTCACCTTTGGTTTCGACAGGTGACGGCTTGCTTGCCAAAGTTTCTTTTTCGAATGAACTGGTTCTGGATTTCATTTCTGCCAGAACCGCTTCCATGCGCGTTTTGATTTCGGTGGTTTCAGTTGCGTTGGCAGTTTCCTGTTTGGCCTCCGGATGCGCTTCGGTAATGACTGAAGGCAGTCTCAGCTTTCCAGTGTTTCCTTTCGGGCGTTCCAATGGCAATACATTTGTTGGTTTGACCTCTGCATTTCGGTGGGTTGATGTGGAAGAAGTAGACGGAGAAGTCGGCTTCGTGTCGGAGTAGTTTGCATCACGTTTTTTCGCTTTTTCGCTCAGCATCGGTTTGTGTCTCCAGTTATGAAAGGGAATCTATTTTTACGGTCGAGTGCTGCCTGTAAGTCAGTTTCTGCATGGGCTCAGCAGCAATTGAATACACGAATACTTTCTTCGCAGGCATCAATGAGTTCGGCCAGCAAACAGCAAATTGTAATTTGATGTAATAGATCGCAAACGACAGATGTTGACGCCATCAATAATGCTTAGGCGCGTTTACATGCCGTGTCAGGAAAGCTTGCTGCTGGGGTCGTAGCAGATCGCTATTGGGGGAAGCGTGGGAGGTAGGCAACGCAACTTACTAATACAGATTCGTGGTGATTCGGGCGGGGCAAAAGATTCAAGCTCATTACTGAGCTTGAAAGGCATTAAACACAAACAAGCTGAAGGAAGTCAATTACTAATTTTGTGTGGGTCGTAAATTTTCCATCAATTTCGAATTTGGCGAATCGTGTTTCGAATAAATCCCTGTTTGGGCAATTCTACGGGTTCTCCGGATTCTTCAGCTTTGGCGATGGCTTTGGCTTCGGCCTCGATCGCAGCAAAGAACTGGCCTGTCATCATCTTCGCAGCAGACTGAACCATTCGTTGACCCACACT
>CAZXHW010000742.1:0-4331 GCA_964639915.1 uncultured Heliomicrobium sp. | reverse complement strand
AGCGGCGGACTTGGCCTGATTTTGATTATTGTGCTGATTCTGCTGTTTCTGGGACGAATCTAAACCACAGTGCGGCGAAAAATGCGGATGTCTTTTTGATCTGTCGCACAAAACTTCAAACCTGTTTCCGTCAACCCTGTTTGCGATGCCTGGAGCATTCTACTCAGGCATCGCAAACAGGGCTGAATAGATCCCAAAGCATCTGACCCCAACACTATCAATTCACAGCCATTTTTTTGCCATCCCATAATTATTTCAGGCCATTTTTTTAGTCCTTTTTGGGCCGGAAATCTTGCTTCCATTTTGTTCCGGCTATACTATTCACACATCCTAAGTAGGTCTTACCAATCTTCCTGGAAACCACAGGACGACAATTTTTGCTTTGCTGGTCCCAGATGAATTTACAAAGCTGTTACCTCTGAGATCAACGCAATAATGGAATTCTTTGCGTTCATTTTCAGGCGTAATTCCCCGCTGACCCCGGCTGGATTACAGCCCTAATACCCCATCTAGGAGGAGCTATGTTACGAACCTTGCTGAAATGCTCTCTAACATTGTTCTCAGCAACAGTTCTTTCCCTCTCTGTTTTCGCGCAGGGATTGACCGGACAAATTTCCGGCACGCTGACTGATTCCAACGGAGGCGTTGTGCCCAATGCCAAAGTCACGGTGATTAACGAAGAAACGGCACAAATGCGCGAAGTGATGTCCGACAGCGACGGTAATTTTGTGGTGCCGCAATTGTTGCCTGCCACTTATTTGCTGCGCGTTTCGGCTGGCGGATTTAAAAAGTTCGAGCAGAAAGGAATTATCCTGACGGCCAACGAACGCGTGGTTGTTCGCAAAGTCACACTGGAAGTCGGCGATGTCAGCCAGACCGTAACCGTGGTCGCGGAACAGGCGCTGGTGAAAACCGAAAGCGCCGAACGCGCAGGGCTGATTGATGAACAGCAGATTCAGGGCATTGCGCTGAAAGGCCGCGATTACATGGGTCTGGTGCGCTTGCTGCCCGGCGTGGTGGACACCGCCAATCGCGAAGCTCCCGGTTGGAACAATTTGGTCGGGGTCAATATCAATGGTTCGCGCACCGGCACGTTGAACTTGACGCTTGACGGCGTATCAAGCCTAGACACAGGTTCGCAGCAAGGCCCGTATCTGGCTCCGGGTCTGGACGCCATCGGCGAAGTCAAAGTTTTGTTGACCAATTATCAGGCTGAATATGGGCGCAGCAGCGGCGGTACTATCAACGTCGTCATCAAAAACGGCACGCGCGATTTTCACGGCGGCGGGTTCTACTTCAAACGTCACGAACAATTCAACGCCAATGAATATTTCAATAACGCCCGCCTGATTCCGAAGCAGCGCTATCGGTTCAATTATTGGGGCGGCAACATTGGCGGCCCGGTGCTGATCCCTGGCACAAACTTTAACAAAGGACGCGACAAGCTGTTCTTTTTCTGGTCGCAGGAATATTTGCCGCGCAACTATCCGACGCGCCAAGGCACGCTTACTTATCCGACGGCGCTGGAACGCGCGGGCGATTTTTCGAAGAGCCTGGACACCAGTGGACGCTTAATCGTCATCCGCGACCCTGTCACCGGACAAGCGTTCCCGGACAACAAAATTCCGACAAATCGCATTGACCTGAACGGCCAAAAACTGCTCGGCATTTTCCCGTTGCCGAATTACGTGGACCCAACCAACAACTACAACAACGTTTTCCAGAGCAACGTCAACCAGCCGCGCCGCGAAGAAATCCTGCGCGTGGACTGGAACATTTCGCAGAAAACGACCTTTTACGCGCGCGGCATTCACAACAACGAACAGTACAAAGGCGATTTCAACTTCGTGCTGGCATCGAACGTCTGGCCGCAATTTCCAATTAAATACCAGATCAAGAGCGAAGGTTTAGTCAGCACATTGATTCACACCTTTGACCCGACGCTGACCAACGAATTTACGTTTGGCATCAACCGCGCGCTGCAAACAGTCGAACCGCTGAACCAGGCGGGTATTGACCGCAACGACCGCAACAAGATCGGGTTGACGCTGCCGCAGTTTTATCCGGCAATCAACCCGCTGAACCTGATTCCAAACGCCACTTTCGGCGGCATTTCCAACGCGCCGCAATTCAACATCGAACAGCGTTTCCCATTCTTTGGAACCAATAACATCTGGAACTATTCGGATAACATTTCGAAGATTTGGGGCAATCACAACATGAAGGCGGGTTTTTACCTGGAATACACCACGCGCAATGCAGCGCGCTCGTCTGCCTTCAACGGCACGTTCAGCTTCGACCGCAACGTCAACAATCCGCTGGACACCAACCATCCGTTCGCCAACACGCTGCTCGGTGTTGTCAATTCTTACACCGAAGCAACCGGCAAACTAAATGGCCACGCGCGTTACAAAAACGTCGAATGGTTTTTGCAGGATAACTGGAAAGTCACCAAACGGTTGACGCTGGATTACGGACTCAGGTTCTACTGGATTCAGCCGACCTTGAGCGCAGGGGACAATCTCGCGTACTTCGATCCAAAACTGTACGATGCAACGAAACAGCCAGCATTGTTGACACCGTTTTGCCTGACTGCCAATCCCTGTTCAGGCGCAAACCGTGTGGCTCGTAATCCAGTTACAGGCCAAACACTGCCTTCGGTAAAGATCGGAACTTTCGCCCCTGGCACCACGCCGTTTCAGGGAATGAGCGTGATCAAAGAGAGCGTGCTCAATTCTCCGGGAATCAACCTTGGTCCGCGCGTTGGATTCGCCTATGACGTTTTCGGCGACGGCAAAACTTCGGTTCGCGGTGGTGTTGGAGTCTTTTACGACCGCATCAACGACGACCAGGTGTTGCAGCTTGTTGAATTGCCGCCAAACGTAATCACGGCGACGGCCAACTTCACCACAATCAAAGACTTGCTGGCGACGCCCTTGAGCGTTACTCCGGCAGGCGTGTTCGGCATTCAGCGCGATTACGATTCTCCGGCAGTTTATAACTTCAGTCTCGGCGTTCAGCGCGACATCGGTTTCAACACCGTGCTCGACGTGTCGTACGTTGGTTCGCTCGCCCGTCACCTGCTGCAACGCAGAAGCATCAACGCTGTGCCGTACGGCGGACGCTTCCAGGCGTCTGCGATTGACCAGACGGTTTCCGGCGGCGCAACGCCACTGCCAGACAACTTCTTGCGTCCGTACAAAGGCTACGGCGACATCAATTACATCGAGTTCTCTTCGAACTCCAACTATCACGCGTTGCAAGTGCAAGCGAACCGCCGTTTCTCTTCCAGCCTGTCGTTCGGCCTGGCCTATACCTGGTCGAAGGCAATGGATTTGGTGGACGGTAATAACAACAACGTCAACCCGTTCATTGATCCCAATATCCGCAACTACGGCAAAGCGGGTTTTGACCGCACGCACAACATGACGATCAATTACGTGTACAAACTTCCAGGACTGAGCAAGTACTGGAACAACGGATTGACGCGTCAGGCGTTCGACGGCTGGGAATTGTCAGGCATCACGTCGTTTATCAGCGGCGCGCCGTCTGGCATCGGCTACAGCACAGTGCAAGGCACTGACCTGGTCGGCGGCAGCGGCGGCGGCATTGATAGCCGTGTCGTGCTGGTTGCCAATCCTGTTCTGCCAAAAGGCGATCAAACGTTCAGCCGCTTTTTCAACACCTCTGCGGTGCAAGCGCCCACCAAAGCCAATTTTGGCATTGGCAATGCGGCGAAAGACTTGATCCGTTTGCCCGGCACCAATAACTGGGACATTTCCGTGTTCAAGAATTTCGTCATCGGCGGCGAACACGGCGTGCGATTGCAATATCGGTTGGAGATGTACAACGCCTTCAACCACACGCAATTCACCAGTGTTGACACCACAGCGCGTTTTGACCTGACCAAACAGCCGACCGATACGGGCTACCAGACAAACGCCCTGTTCGGATCGTTTACCGGCGCGGCCAACTCGCGGCGCATCGTCATGGGATTGAAGCTGAACTTCTAGTTCGAGGCAAGAATCCTGAAAACACAATCGGCGGAGTGATAAAGCTTATCACTCCGCCGATTCCTTTTTGCCTTTCTGAATTGCAGCGTTATTTATTCAACACCAAAACTCCCCAGGGACTTCCCTTTAACGTCAGTTTTTTGGTTACCGTTTTGCCAGCGACATCAACGACGGACACGTCATTGGCAGGGCCATTTGCCGTAAACAAAGTCTTCCCGTCCGGCGAAATTCCGATGCCCCATGGACGAGTGCCGACTTCAAACGAAGCAGTGGATTGATTGGTTTTGGTGTCCACCACGAAGACTTTTTTGCCACGCC
>CAZXHW010000741.1:0-4335 GCA_964639915.1 uncultured Heliomicrobium sp. | reverse complement strand
TTCCAGCCGGTGTACACGCCTGACATTCCGAAGCTGCCGTACAAGCTGGAAAACGGCGTGAAGGTCTTTCATCTGGTGGCCGAACCTGTAAAAACAGAGTTTTTGCCCGCCGCGCCGTGGGCGGATGCGCGCATGGTGGACGCCTGGGGATACAACGGCAGTTTGCCGGGACCGACCATCGAAGTTCAGGAAGGCGACCGCGTGCGCATTCATTTCACCAACAATCTGCCGGAACCGACCACGCCGCATTGGCATGGGCTGGAAGTGCCAATGAATCAAGACGGCGTGCCGGGCATAGGCCAATGGCTGATTATGCCGGGCGAAACGTACACCTACGAATTCATGCTGCATCAGCACGGCACGTTCTTTTATCACTCGCACATGCCGATGCAGGAGATGATGGGAATGATCGGTTTTTTCATCGTTCATCCGCGCGAAAAGCAGACGCCCAAAGTGGACAAAGACTTCGGATTGATTTTGCAGGGCTGGGCGATTTTGCCCAACAACACCGTGCCGAACACGCTGGCGATGGAATTCAACTGGCTGACCTTCAACGGTAAAGCGGGACCGGCCTGCACGCCGCTGATCGTCAAACACGGCGAGCGCGTGCGCATACGGCTGGTCAACCTGAGCATGGATCATCATCCGATTCACATGCACGGCCATCAGTTTTACGTCACGGGCACAGAAGGCGGGCGCATTCCTGAAACGGGCTGGTATCCAGGCAACACCGTTCTGGTCGGCGTGGCGCAAGCGCGTGATGTGGAGTTTGAAGCAAAGAACATTGGCGACTGGATGGTCCATTGCCACTTGCCGCACCACATGATGAACCAGATGGTTTCGATGGTCGGGCCGATGAACCATTCACAGCATTCGCCGCAGCCAATGCCCGCAGGGCGCGAAATGGAATCCGGCATGGGCATCATCACCAAAGGCCACGCGCTGTCGGACGAAAACGGCCCTTCGCTGGGGCGCTCGCTCGGCGTGCCGCTGGAACAGAGTATTTCCAACAATGTCGGCCAGGACAAAGCCGCAGCAATTGTTTACTCCTGCCCCATGCACCCCGAAGTTACTTCCGATAAGCCCGGCAACTGCCCGAAATGCGGGATGACGCTGGCTTCGCCAAAGAGCCAGGCGACTGGCGCAATGAAAAAACGCGTGCCCGGTTATCCGCAAGATATGTGGATGACAATGGATGCCGAAGTCGCGCGGCCCGAAAATTCCTGGCTGCCCGAAGGCTGGACGGGCGCAATGATGGGCATGATGACGCTGGTACGTGTGTTGCCGCCGGATCAATACGACCGCATGATGGCACTGATCAAAGACGGCAAATACGAACCCGGCCCGAAATGGCCGAACAAAAAAGATTCGCATCAACACCACGGATAAGCCGACCTTCAAAGATGTAGAGCAGGTTTTCCTACCTGCCCATGATTCCGCGAAAGTCTTTTTGTAATTGCAAGGCCCAACAATTGAGGCCCAGAGCAGGTTAGAAAACCTGCTCTACAAATGGGAGAAATGAACATGAAACTTTCTACGCTTTTTATTGCTGTCATTGGTCTGGCGCTGTTGTTTTCTTCGCACGCAATCGCGCAGAGTAGCGAGCACACACATCACACGGGCGTGAACGATCGCGGCGACAAGGTCATGGGGTTCAGCCATGAAAAAACGGTTCATCATTTTTTGCTGAAATCGGATGGTGGATGGATCGTGGCGGAGGTCAAAGACAAAACGGATTCTGCCAGCCTGGAACAAATTCGCACGCACTTTAAGCACATTGCACACAAATTCGCCGACGGAGATTTCACTGCTCCAATGTTGATTCACGATCAGACGCCGCCCGGCGTGCCGACGATGAAGCAACTGAAGTCTGCGATCAAATATCAGTTCGAACAAACTGAACTCGGCGGCAGAGTCCGTATTACAACCAGCAATGCCAAAGCGCTTGCCGCCATTCACGAGTTTTTACGCTTTCAGGTTTCCGATCATAAAACCGGCGATTCGGGAAAAGTCGAAAAGCCTTAGCCCGCAAGGATCGAAGATGAAACTGAAATTGTTCGTGGTTTTGATGTGGTTATTACTTGCGCCAGTCGGTGTGCTGGCGCAAGTGCGTGAATTGGCTTCGCCAGCGGGCGCTGGAAGCGGCCAACCGAACCTGACCGTTTCGCGCGATGGCAAAGTTTTCTTGAGCTGGATTGAACGGCTGGGCGAAGGAAAGTTTTCGTTGCGCTTTGCTGTCAAGGAAGGCGACGGGTGGTCAGCGCCGCGCGTCATTGCCGAAGGCTCCAACTGGTTCGTCAATTGGGCGGATTTTCCTTCGATGATTGCGTTGCCGGATGGATCGCTGGCAGCACATTGGCTGGTCAAAAGCGGCCCCGGCACCTTCGATTACGACGTGACGATTTCACGTTCGTTCGATGGCGGCAAAACCTGGGGCAAGCCGTTCGTTCCGCATCAAGACGGCGTGAAAACCGAGCATGGGTTTGTTTCGCTATTTGCGGCAAAAGACGGGCAGTTGGCTGCCGTGTGGCTGGATGGAAGAGAAATGACTTCCGGCGGTAAAGATGATCATGGCCACGGACAAGGCAACATGACCTTGCGTTATGTGAAGATCAAACGCGACGGCACATTGACAGACGAAGCCAAGCTCGACGCTCGCGTTTGCGAGTGCTGCCAGACTTCGGCGGCTACAACTACCGATGGGCCAGTGGTTGTTTACCGCGACCGTTCGGCAGAAGAAATGCGCGACATTTCCATCGTTCGGTGGAAAGCAGGCAAATGGACAGAAGCCCGTACGGTTCACAATGACGGCTGGAAGCTGAACGGTTGTCCGGTCAATGGTCCTTCGGTTTCCGCGGTGGGCAAAAAAGTCGCGGTTGCCTGGTTCACAGCAGTGAACGACAAGCCGCAAGTCATGCTGGCGTTTTCCAGTGATGCCGGAGAAGGCTTCGGCAAACCGATCACGATAGACGACGGCAATCCGGTGGGCCGCGTCGAGATCTTGATGTTAAACGATGGCAGTGCATTGGTTTGCTGGCTGGAAAAAACGACTGGCAGCGGTTCTGTGCGTGTTCGGCGCGTCTGGCCTGACGGCAAGATGGATGGGTCAATTATGGTTGCGCCGAACGGCACGGCTCGATCCAATGGTTTTCCGCAAATGGCGCTAACGGGAAAAACATTGATTTTTGCCTGGACTAGTTCACGTGTAATGACTGCGGCTCTGCCGCTCCGCTAACCTGGAATTCCTATGAAAACTCAAGACGACAAATACGTCCCGGCGCTGAGTTACGATTGGTTGACTGCTTTTTACGACCCTATCGCGCGATTTACGACACGAGAGACAGAATTCAAATCTGCGCTGATTCGGCAAGCGCGAATTGGCGATGGCCAGCGTGTGCTCGATCTCGGCTGTGGAACCGGAACATTGACGATTGCGGCCAAACAGAAAGTGCCGGGTTGCAAAATGACCGGGCTGGACGGCGACCCTGCAATTTTGAAGCAGGCCAATGTCAAAGCCTGGAAAGCAGGTGTGGATATCACGTTTGATGAAGGGATGTCGTTTGCTCTGGTTTATGCCGACGACTCTTTTGATCGTGTTCTGTCCAGTTTGTTCTTTCACCATTTGAAACGCGAAAACAAATTGAAAACGCTGGCCGAAGCTCTTCGCGTGCTGAAATCCGGCGGCGAATTGCATATCGCCGATTGGGGAAAGCCAGGCAATTTATTGATGCGCCCAGGATCGTTTTTGGTGCAAAAGTTTGACGGCGTGGAAACAACGGCAGACAGTTTCGCTGGCTTGTTGCCGCAATTTATCGCGCAAATGGGGTTTGTGCTTGTCGAAGAAACCCTGCATTTTAACAGCTTGTTTGGAACCATTCGCCTGCTTCGAGCCAAAAAACCTTAACCCTGAGCCAGTATGAAACTTCTTCGATTCAACACCTGCTTCTCGCTACTGCTTTGTGTGCTTGCATTCGCAGCATTCATACCGACCGGGCAGCTAGCCGCAGAAAAAGTGAATTTGATACGAACGCCCAACGGCGGTATCCAGCCTCAAGCCGTGATGGATGAACGCGGCACGTTGCATCTGATTTATCTGGCTGGCGAGCCAGCAGCGAGCGACGTGTTTTACGTTCGCCGAACGCCGGGCAAAGACTTTTCGACGCCGGTGCGTGTAAACAGCCAGCAAGGCAGCGCCATCGCCATAGGCACAATTCGCGGAGCACAAATTGCCTTGGGGAAAAACGGCCGCGTCCACGTCACTTGGAATGGATCAAATCAGGCTATGCCCAGAAGTCAGAGCAATTCTTCGCCGATGCTTTACGCGCGAATGAATGA